>JAFAIO010000313.1 GCA_019236675.1 Verrucomicrobiota bacterium | reverse complement strand
CATCAAACACCGCGTTCACCGGGACATTCAAGGTCTCGGCTTTCTTACGATCGATGTCCAAGTAGACCTGAGGCACGTTGTACCGGTAACTGGTAAAGAGACCGGCCAATCCTGGGTGCTCACTGGCTTTAGCGATCACGGCATTGGTCGCGGTGTACAGGGCGGCTAACCCTGCGGACCGTCGATCCTCGATCTGAAGCTTAAATCCGCCGGCATTGCCAATGCCTTGCACGGGTGGCGGCGGAAACGCCAGCACCAGTGCATCGGGAATCCCGCTCACCTGCCGCCGTATGGCCGCTAAAATCGCGGTCCCCGATCGCGCCGGGTCATTCTCCCGCTCCGGAAATTCTTGTAAGGGAGTGAAAATGGTGGCGGCGTTGGTCCGTGTCGTTACATCCAGACCGGAATAACCTCCGATTTCGACCGAGTGGGCGACACCGGGAATTTTTCGGACGATCTGTGAAATCTGATCCACGACCATACCAGTCCGTTGCAGAGAGGCTCCATCGGGTAACTGGGCTAAAATGATGAAATAGCCCTGGTCTTGCGTCGGGATAAAGCCACCAGGCACCGTTTTGAATCCGAGCCCAGTCAAAGCTAGCAAACCGAGATAAACCACCAGCACGACGGCGGATAACCGCAAGAGCCGGCCCACGGCTCGGGAATATCCCGTCGTCGCAACAGAAAACACGCGATTAAAGCCGCGGAAAAACCAACCCAGGATCAGGTCGAAAAACCGAGCTAACAGATCAGGCTTTTCGTGCTTCCCGCGCAACAACAAAGCGGCTAATGCCGGGCTGAGGGTGAGAGAATTAAAGGCCGAAATGATAGTCGAAACCGCGATGGTGAGTGCAAACTGGCGATAGAACTGGCCGGTAATCCCGCTGACGAACGCGGTGGGAATAAAAACAGCACTTAAAACGATCGCGATCGCTGCGACCGCACCGCCAACCTCATCCATCGCTTTGCGAGTCGCTGCCTTCGGCTCCAGGCCTTCCTCGATGTTGCGTTCGACATTCTCAACAACCACGATGGCGTCATCGACCACGATACCGATTGCGAGCACCAAACCGAACAGAGAAAGGTTGTTTAACGAGAAGCCGAGCGCGGCCATGATCGCGAAAGTTCCTACTAGAGACACCGGCACCGCTAACAAGGGAATGATCGTTGCGCGCCAGGTCTGGAGGAATACCAACACGACGATCAGTACCAGGATGATGGCTTCAAAAAGTGTGTGATAGACCGAGTCGATTGATTCCTGGACGAACTGAGTCGGATCGTAAACGATCCGGTATTCCAGGCCCGCGGGGAAGTAGCCACTGAGCTCTTTCATCTTCTCCCGAACGGCATGGGACGCGGCCAGAGCATTAGAACCGGGCAATTGGAAAATCCCAAGCGCAGCTGCAGGTTTGCCATCGAGGAAGGAAGTGGTGCTGTAATCCTTGGCGCCTAATTCAACCCGGGCAACATCCGCGAGATAAACAATCTGACCGTTCGCGCCGCGCTTGATGATGATCTGTTTGAACTGGTCCGCGGTAATTAGCCGTCCTAGGGTATTAACCGTTAAAGTAAAATCGGTCCCTTTTGGAGCTGGCTCTGCGCCCAGCTGGCCGGCAGCAACTTGCACGTTCTGGGCCTGGATCGCTGAAGTCACATCGTCGACCGTGAGATTCCGGGCGTACAGTTTGTTCGGGTCCAGCCAGATACGCATGCTGTAATCCCGTTCTCCAAAGATTTGGACGTTGCCGACCCCGGGTAATCGCGAGAGCGGATCTCTTATTTGAATCAGCGCATAATTACTGATGTACTCCTGGCTGTAAGTGTTATCGGGTGACAAGAGATGCACCACCATCATGAGGTTTGGAGATTCTTTCAGGGTGGTGACTCCGAGCTGTTGCACCTCTTGCGGGAGACGAGGCTGCGCGATGGCGACCCGGTTCTGTACCAGTACTTGCGCCGTATCGATATTCGTCCCCAGACTGAATGTGACCGTAATCGTGCAGGTGCCGTTGTTGGTCATCTGCGAGCTCATGTAGAGCATGTTTTCAACGCCATTGACCTGTTCTTCAATCGGCGTTGCCACGGTGTCCGCTAACGTTTCGGGGTCTGCGCCTGGATAGGTGGCCTGGATCTGAATCTGCGGCGGCGCAATTTCCGGGTACTGGGCAACTGGTAAGGTCAGGTACGCGACTCCACCAGCCAGCACAATCAAGATGGACAACGCCATCGCAAAGATCGGCCGGTCTATGAAGAAGTGGGAGAACTTCAACCCGCCACCCTCCTAATGTGATTAGTGAGAGGTGAGAAGTGAAAGGTGAGAGGTTCGAACTGCGCGTCTTGGGTACGTTGCGACCAGATAGCCGATGATGGCAAGACATAAATAGCCGCGAAAGATCGCAAAGAAAGAAGGCGGTCAAGATTCAACCAATCGGCAGCCACAGCCAAGACTCGGGTCGCAACCAAAATCATCTGTAATTGTTTCGCCTTTTGATTTCTATTTTTGCGTTCTTTGCGCTCTTTCGCGGCTATTTCACTTCATTCGCTATTCGTGCTTGCCGTTGTCCGTCGGCCGCTTCGGTCTCTCCGCACTCAACCGATTCTTATCGGTCTCCGACTTCCCTCCGTTCCCGGCGTTCTCGGCGCTCCCGTCGTTGAGGTGCGTTTCCATGGCTAGCTGTTCCGTCGCGAACTTGTTCATGTCGGTCTGTTCTGCACTAACCTTCGAATTCGGACGAACTTTACCAATACCTTCTACTACCACGGTCTCGTCGCCTTGCAGACCGCCTTGGATAACCCGTAAGCCATCCACGATCGGCCCGAGCTGAACCTTTTGATATTTTGTGAGGCCGTCAGGTTGGACCACCACGACATACTTCTGGTCCTGGTCAGAACCAATCGCCCGGTCCGCTACCAGAACCGCTTCATATTTAGGCGATCCGGCTACCCGCACACTGCCGAACGCGCCGGGAAGCAGGTACCCGTCCAGGTTAGGAAAACGGCCGCGTAGTTGGAGCGTACCGGTCGAAGGATCAAAGCTGTTATTGATGAAGTCGATGACGCCGACATGCGGATAACCTTGTTCGTTCTCAAGTTGCAGCCAGACCGGCAGCGTCGCTTGTGTGGCGCTCGGCATTTTGCCCGCCTTGACCGCTTCCTGGTATCGCAGCACCGAGCGTTCGTCGACGTAGAAGTAAGTGTAGATCGGATCGATGGTCACAATGGTTGTTAGCTGGGTAGCATTGGCTTGCACCAGGTTTCCTCGATTCACCAATTGCACACCGATTTTGCCATGGATCGGTGACCGGATCTGAGTGAAATCGAGGTTAAGCTGGGCAGATTCCACCGCGGCCTGGTTGGCTACCACGGTGGCGTCGGCCACATATTTCTGAGCCGCGGTGGTATCGAAATCCTGTTTGGCGATCACTCTCTTGGCTAACAGATCGTTAGCCCGTTCCAGGTTCGCGTCGTCCAACTTTTGTTGGGCTACTGCTTGCTCTAGCTGCCCCTTCGCCTGGTCAAGCGCCGCCTGATAAGGTCGTGGATCGATTACAAACAGGAGATCGCCAAAATCGACAATGTCTCCTTCCTTGAAGGTGATGTTATCGATGTAGCCGGTTACTCGCGGCGTGATCGTCACCGTATCGACGGCTTGAGTCTGTGCGGTGAAATAAAGCCACTCAACAATCTCTTTCTTAACCGGTTTGGCTACCGTGACCGTCGGTGGCGGAGGAGCTTGAGTAGCTTGCTTCTGTTCGCAACCAAAGATGCCGAGCCCAGCAAGCGCAACTAAACCGGCTTTTAGAACTGCATTGGGAAATCCGCGACGGTCCATGGCGCAAATTGCTGGACTCAGCCTTGCATCGATCAAGCAGCCTTGTCCATCGCAAAAAGCAAGGAAAGTGGACGGAGCGGATCTGGTGGACGGCAAGCAGCGGTGGTACGCACCAAACACCCGGCTCGTCCGGCGGCTGCTGAATCGCGCCAGGCGGAAGCAAGGCACGCCCGACTGCATTCGCCCCTTCGCCGTTTCGCTTTCTACGGTGTCGGCGATCCTTTCTCTTTGCCCCCCTTGCCTTTCTCTTTTTCTGCAGCCTCTGGTTTCTGTCCTTGCGAAGCGGGTTCCCGGTTTTCCCGATTCTCGGGCTTTTGTGCGTTTTCTTCTTTCTTGACCGGCTCGTCCTTTGGCGAGCGTTCTTCTTTCGGCTTGTTCTCTTTCGGGGCAGCTTCTTCTTTCTTCGCCGGTTCGTTCTTCGGCCCGCGCTCTTCCTTTGGCGCCGCTTCCTCTTTCTTCGCGGGTTCGCTCTTCGGCGCGCGCTCTTCCTTCGGAGGATTCTCCTTTGGCGCAGCTTCTTCTTTCTTGAGAGATTCACGTTTCGGCGAGCGTTCTTCTTTTACCGGGTTTTCAGCCGGCGGTGTACCTTCTGCCTTCGGTTCACCTTCCCGTCTCCGCACCGACTCGCTCTTTTGAGAAGCCTCGGGTTTCGCTGCTTCTTCCGGCTTCGGTGCTTCTATCTTCGGAGTTGTCGCCTCTTTGGGAGTTCGCTCACCGCGGGTTCGCTCTTCGGCGCCAGGGCTCAGCTTGCCACCACTGACTTCATTCCCCGGGGCTGGGTTCTGACCCTCTTTCTCCCGGCGCTGTTCTTCACTCTTTGGCGCTGGGATGGCGCCTGCCGGTGTCTCTCGTCGTTCCTCTTGACCAGGAGCAGCCGGCGTAGCCGAGGGTTGGCCTCTGCCTCGTAAAGTTTGTTCTTCGTTTCTCGGGGTCACCGCACTGCCGGGAGCATTCCGATCCAGCAACGTCTTTTGGAAATGTTCACCGCCTGGTTTCTGGCTCCCAATCAAGTTCGGCGGCACGGTATTCCAGCCTTTACCGCCACCGGTTTCAGGACGCTTGGCCATTTGGGCCGGCGTAACCATTTGGGCCGGCGTAGTCGCTTGGCCCGGCCTAACCACGCGAGGACCGGTAGTCAGGGGATGTTGAGGTCCGGTTCCCGGGGGAGGATTGAGGTTCTTTGTCTCCCGTACAAATGTCGGTTTGACTAACGCTTGCTTAGAAGGTTGCTCTTTCGGCGGAGGATTCTGCTCGGTAAATCTCTTGCGCAGCTCCGCTTGCTCCGCCGGATCCACGTTCTTCCAGCCGTTGTCCACCTCCGCTTTGGCCAGACGGGTTTTTACTTGCGGTTGCACCGTTGAAACCGCTCGCAGTCTTTCTGCCGGGGTGACTACTTGCAGCTCCGATCCTCGGATATTGGCGCCATAGGCGGCCTGCCGGTTAGGATTGAATACGATCTTCGTTGGTTCAATTTTCTGGTTCATCCATTGCCCCACCGTTTCCACCCGGGGACCAAAATTATTAATCACGGTGTTTTGGACGCGAATGTTGGTGATGTTCGTCGTCTGGCGGATGATTTGCACGTTCTCGGCTGGAGGCGCTATGTAGCGCACATAGCTTGGCTGGCTCCAGCTCTTGAAATTGATGAACGTATAAGCGGCCGGCCCGATACCATAATAAGTATCCGCCCAGCCGGCGACACCGACATTAACGCTGAACCCGGCTTCCGGAGGTAGCGGCGCCCAGCCGACATAATCGCTGCTCTGCCGCCATGACACCCAAGCCGGCGCCCATTCATTACCCGGTACCCAACACCAACCTTGACCGGAAATCCGAGCCCAGCGCCCGTAGTGATACGTCGCCCAACCAAAATGCTCGTTCGAATACCAGAACCACCCGCGATCGGTCCAAACCCAGTGACCGTCTCGATAGGGCGCCCAGTCGCCCTCGCCCGCATGCGGGCGAAAAACGTATCCGTAATCACCCGCTTCGACCCAATCGCCGTCTGCTGATAGACGGGAGTAAAACACGCTATAATCATCGCCGGCTCCTTCCGATTGGGCTTCAGGTTGGGGCGCTTGCGGTTGAACTTGAGCTAGCGGGACGGCTCCTTGTCCTTCCGGGATTGCCAAGAACGCAATTGTCCGGCCGTCCGTCGCGGTGCCATATCCTGCGATCCAACCGCGATTGTTGATTCCATACGCGACGTCTAGAGAGGCGAAACCAGAGTCGGCCAGGTTCGAGGTCAATTTGTCCAACTCCAACATCTGGCCGTTGCTGTATACAAATGCGCGTTTCCGGTCGGCGCTTTCGCTATCTCCTACCAACTCGCCCTGATCATTGATCGACCGGGCGAAGCTCGCAGTGTCGAACCCAGCAAGGGTACCCAAGTCGCGCGTTGAGCCTTTCCGATAAAGGAACGCGTGCGGTGTACCATTTGCGGTCTCCGCGTCACCTACCACTTCGCCTGACTTGTTGATTGCCAGAGCTTCGCTGTTGGTTCCGCCTAGAGTGCCGATATCTTTGAGATCTGCGTTCGATGCCCCTAAAAGGAAGGCATGGATTGCACCCTGGTCTGTGTCGGTTCTACCTGCCACTTGCCCTGCATCATTGATAGCGTACGCAGTCCGGAACGCATTCGAGTTCTGGGCAACACAAACCTTGAGATCCTTGACTCCGCTGCTATCGAATAGAACTGGTCGATGGTCATCCGTAGCATTCTGGCTATCACCCACCGCTTTGCCGGAGTTATTGATCCCGAACGCCTCGCTGCTGACACCACCATCAAGCGACCCTAAAGCTTTAATTCCACCGTCTTTTGTGTAGATGAACGCGCTTAAGTTACCGTCTGCATCCTGGCTATACCCTGCAACCTGGTCGGAACCGTTGATCGCACAAGCGGCGTTCATTTGGCCGCCCAACGACCCTACATCAATCGAGGACCCGCTATTCTGAGAATACAGAAACGCTTGATAGTTGTCCCCTTGGACATTGTAGCCGACCACGTTCCCGTTATCGTTCAAACCGAGTGCCGCGCTGTTGGAACCCGCGGGAGTCGGTAAGGTGATAATCTTATATCGGTTTTGAGCTGAGGAATTTAAGACAAGACCCAGCATCAAAACCCCTGTCATCCAGGCGGCGGTGAACGAACGGTGGATGTGAGAGAAACACATAGGCGAGGAGAGACAACAGGTTGAAGGTTTAGAAACTAGCGAAGTGTCTGGCTTGCCCGACATCTTGTCCGACATAGCCCAAGGTCGCTGAGAGTTGCCCGCATGAAGTCGGCTGGCGAAGTCGGAAGCCTCCCGGGCTTCGCGACGTAGCTCCTTTGAGTTTCTGACGACAGCACGTGGTTGGGAGTTTAAAACGAGCGGGCGAAGTCGGGCCAGACATCTGAGCCGTTAGACTGTCCTACTTCGCCTTTTCTTCAACCGGTGTTTTGGAGAAACAACATGGAGCGTTGCCTCGCTTGCGAGGCCGATTCGGTCGGAACCCTGGATCCTTGCAGCTCCCGCGAGATGGTCGACAGCAAAGGAATATCGCCAGTTTTTTTCTTGTCGACGGTACTGGTGCTGGCCGCTCGCCAAGAGGGCGCAGATGACTTTGCGAACGTCCTTTTACGATTTCCCCTCTGCTCACCACCGCCTCGCACCTGTCCGCCATAGCTTTCGCGACGGAGGAACGAGGCAGCGCTCCACTGTTCCGTTCCCGGCGATCGCGGCGCTGCCGGCGTTCTCGGCGTTACAAAGCCGGCAGTCGGGTTCGAACCGACGACCTGCTGATTACAAATCAGCTGCTCTACCAGCTGAGCTATGCCGGCCTATTTAGCGTTAGACCGCCAGAGTAACGCATCAAACGAGATCTGCCATAGAAAAGAAGGATATCCTTCTTTTCTCATCCGCATTTTTTTCATTTGCGTTCAGAGGAACTAGCCTGCACAAATAGCTACCACTTGTACTCTGGTGCCGGCGCCTCGGCGTTTCTCCATTAGCAAGTCCCTCCATTAACGCTTGCTGGCACAAGAGATGCTGGTTCGACCTTTCCTCGGTCACAGGAGTTTAAAGAATCATGAATTGAGAATCATGAATTTGACAGGACGAACGGAGTCTCCTCTCATTTTGCATTGCCATATCCCGAAGACCGCTGGAACAACCGTCAGCGCAGGGCTACGGAAGTCGTTTGATCTTTTCCATTTCAATCACTTCCACTCAGATCCGTTTTACATTCTGAGCCGAGAAGCTCTTGAGGATGCCTTAGAGTTTAACCCGGGCCTGCGCTCTATCTCTTCTCATCATTTACGGAGCTTTCCGCTGTCTCTGGCCGGTCGACCTACGTTCTTGATGACCTTTCTTCGGAAACCCGAGGAAACTTTCGTCTCCCAATTAAGGTATGCCCAACGCGAATTTTCGACGTTCTCTCCGGAAGCGAAGAGGTTCTGGCCCGAAAACACACCTCGTTTGCCGCTCCGTGAACTAGCCCGTCAGTTTCTTGACGTTATGACCGAGTACCAAGACTATTGTCCTCAAACTCGGTTCCTCTGTAATTCTGAGTCCATGTCGTCGCTGGGACTGTCCGACGGCAACCAATTCGGCCTCGATTCATGTGAAATTGCTCGCGCGATCCTGAACGGTTTCCATTTTGTCGGCGTTGTCGAGGAAATCAAAAAAAGCTTGGAGGTCTTGACGGACCGGCTGCTTCAGTGGGAAGTCAGGGTCTATTTCGACCCAAACCTCAGATTGAATTCTTCTCCAGACAACTCAATGCCGGCATGGCTGACCCCGAACGATGAAGTTGGGCGACGTGTGCTCGAAACCAGCAAAAGTGACCGGCTGCTGCATGATCACTTCCGAAAACGGCTCCTCGAATCGCACCGTGAGCTGAGAAAGAGGCGGTGGTTGGGATTTAGACCGGCGGTGGCTGATGCCAAAGACGCCTTTGCCGGAAACTGGCGTGACGGGACACGATCCTTAGTCAATTCAGCGAATCTCTACTGGTCGAGAAGAATCGATCGGATTGAGCCATCAGTTACGTCTCCACCCAGCTCCGATCTGCTGGAAATACGCGCGGCCAGGGCGATCGCCGGCCGGATGCGCCTCACCCCCGTTATCCGATGATTCTCTTCCGGGACAAGGATCCTCAGCGAGCTCAAGAAGGCCTTTCACCTTTAGTTTTTCACCTCTTATCTCTGCCTTCTCGCCTTTCAAGGAAGAGAACTACCGCTTGGTAGCGCCGCTCAAGAAGTTCTTTTTCTCCATTTTATCCATGGGTGGGCCACAGCAAAACATGAGCTTCCAACGAAAACCTGTCATACCTCTCATCTTACATTGTCACATCCCGAAAACAGCTGGAACTACGGTAAGCGCCGGCCTCAGGAAATCGTTCGAATTTTTCCATATCCACCACTACCATCCGGACCCGTTTTACATTCTGAGTAAGGACACGCTGGAATTTCTTCTCGAAGTCTATCCCGGTTTACGATCGATCTCCTCACATCACTTGCGGAGTTTCCCATTGAGTATCGGCGCTCGGCCGACATTTCTGATAACCTTCTTGCGGAAGCCGGAAAATGCTTTCATTTCTCAGCTCAGGTATATCCGCCGCAAATTTTGGTCCCTACCGGAGCCGATGCGTCGTCTTTGGCCCACGGAAGCCCCGTACCTATCTCTCAGGGAACTCGCCCGACAATACCTGGATCAGGAGTTGGTTACCTACGATTTGTGCCCTCAGACCAGGTTCCTCTGTAATCCAGACACCGAGGGTCCACTCGGTCCGTCGGACCTCAATCGGCATGGCTTGAATAGCTATGAGCTGGCACAAGAAATTTTAACCGGATTCCACTTTGTCGGCATCGTCGAGGAAATGAAGAAGAGCTTGGAGGTACTTACCGATCGGCTGCTTCAGTGGGGAATCCGAGGCTACTTCGAGCATGATCTTAAGTTGAATGCGAGTCAGGAACGCTCTATGCCTGCCTGGCTGACGCCGGAAGATGAAGTGGGCCGGCGAGTGCTGGCTGCCAGTGCCAATGACACACTCCTCCACGACCACTTTCGAGAGAAAATCCTCGAGTCGCACCGGGACCTTAGAAAACGCTGTTGGTTGGGATTTAAGCCGGCGGCAACCGACGCCAAAGAAGCGTTCGGCAACGGCTGGAGCAGTGGAGCGCGATCGCTGATTAATTCGGCGCGCCTCTGTTGGTCTAGAAGAAAAGATTCTATTGAGCAACCGATGGCGCCTGCGCTCTCGTCCGACCTCCTGGAAATTCGCGCTGCGGAGGCGGTGGCCAATCGCCAAGCTGTAGCTGGCTTGGTCCTATAAAGGTCTATCGAATCCCCGAGATCTCCCACAACATTGCTCGAGAGATCCCTTCCGGTAAGTGCCAGAAGGGCGGGGCGCAGACAGTCCCCATAGCACCGCCGATTGTGTCCGAAAAAATTTGTTGAAACAACTGAGCCAACCGCATGCGTTTGTTCAACCACCAGCGAGCATCCGGACAGGCCAGTAAGTATTGGTAATGACGAACCACCTCCTCCGGCGAATGCCGCCGGACAACCTCGCTCATTTCTTCCCAGCGTCGAAGCCCTCCGGTCCCGGTCTTGTGTTGCGCATGAATCCTATATCGGGACAGGATTTTGTCGCACTGGAGGAATCGGCAAACCTTGGACGCTCGCAAAAACCACTCCCAATCAAACGCATAATGGAGAGAGTCATCCAGGGGACCTACTCGCTCCCACGCTGCTCGGGTGAAAAACACACTCGGTTGATCCAAGAAGTCAGTGATTTGGAGCCGATTTAGATCGAATGGAACAGCGGACCGGCGCTCGATTACAGACCCGTTATCCCTGAAAAGCTCACAACTACCATAAAGAACGACCGCTTCCTCCACGCACCCGGTCAGCATGTCGGCAACTATGTGCAAGGTGCCATTCATGTGCAAATCATCGCTGTTGAGCCAGCCAAATATAGCCCCTCGAGCTCGAGCGAAACCTTCGTTTATCGCCGCAGCCTGTCCATGGTCTGGATGAGACCGCCAGAAGGCGAGCCGTTCCTGCCGGGCGCGTATCACATCAACGCTCTGATCGGCGCTGCCACCATCCATCACGATATAGTCAAGACTCGGATATGCCTGATCCAGAATGCTATCGATCGTCTCACCCAAGTAGCGTCCCTGATTGAAGGACGGAGTTACAATCGAGATCGCCGGGTCCGCCATGGGTCTAGACCTTTAAGCATAGCTCCAATCGAACGCAAAAAGGGATTTCGTGGAGTTCAAGGAATGCACGCTCGGTCGACGTACCTTCCGCACCTGTCGCCACTGGGAATTCCGACACAAGAGAAGTCGAAAATTCAAGAATAGGAACCAGAATTCAGGGGTCAGAATAGGCGGGAGAATCACCAGCAGCCGTGACCGTCTTTTCACAGCAGTCACCCTAGCAGATCAGGATGAAAACATAGCCAAGGATTCAAAGACAGTATTAACGCTGAACTGGCACGATGCTTACAAAATTTCGTACTTGCGCCCGAGTCCCCCTCGCTATGATAAGATCTGACTTGCCAGAGAGTTAAAAGCATTGTTTCCCTTCAGAACCTATGAAACACCTTCGTTTCGCTTCAAGCGCTTCAATATTCGGGCTTGTGCTAGGACTTGCGTTGCTGCCAGTTTCTCTGCTCGCAGCGGGAGACGACCCTATCGTTGGACGATGGAGCGGCCAGGTTACCGAGCAGAATGCGAGTGAAAGCGCCAAATATCCAATGACGATCCAATTCGACTCGCCCAGTCACGGCAGCACCGATTATTCGCCCCTTGAGTGCAGTGGCGAACTTAACGGAGGCCGCAGCGCAGGCGGTACGTATTCCTATACCGAGAAGATCAAAAATGGCGACTGCATTGATGGGGGCCATCTCGAAGTAAAACTCATAAATCAAAATACCATCTCAATTCTTTGGAGCATTCAGCCTGGGGACAAAAGCGACACCGTCTCTGGAACACTGACGCGTCAATAGATTAGCAGCTGCATCCTAGAATCTAGGAAGGGGGGCTTTGTTCGGGCTCCGGCCTAGGGAACGGTGAGCTGCGACCGAATAGGACTTACGCGTGCATCACCCGCTAGTTGCATCGATTCGAATTCCATGGTTGATTCGATCGGGCTACCCGCAGTACCAAGCCGTTTTCATTATGGTTTATGAAGAAACCAGTCTTGCGCCTAGGGTCGTCCGCTCAGATAGCACACTAGATAAGCCGCTCCTTTCCATCGTTGTTCCTTTGTTTAATGAACATGAGGTATTTGCGGCCTTACAAACTCGGTTGTTGGAGCTCCCGTCCCGCATTGGAACCGAATACGCACTGCAGATCGTGTTGGTCGATGACGGAAGCTCAGATAATACCTGGCCCTTAGTCAGAGCCTTCGCCGATCAACATAGTTTTGTGAAAGGCGTCTCCCTCTCTAGAAACTTTGGTCACCAGCGCGCGCTTTTCTGTGGGTACAATTTTGCGGATGGGGACATCATTGTGTCGATGGACGGAGACCTCCAGGATCCGCCCGATCTGATTCCAGCCATGTTGGCAAAGTGGAAGAACGGAGCTGACATCGTCTTCGCGGTTAGACGCGATCGCCATGGCGAGACGCTGTTTAAGCGGTTAACCGCATTCTGGTTTTATCGCTTCCTCAATGGATTAGCCAACATCTCTGCCCCGCTCGATTGCGGCGATTTCAGGCTGATGAGCCGCCGGGCGTTAAATAGCTTATTCACCATGGGCGATAAGATCATGTACCTGCGCGGTATGGTCGGCTGGATCGGCTTTTGCACTGCCCGTGTGGAATATGACCGGCCAAAACGCCATGCCGGATCCACAAAGTTTAATTTGATCAAGATGCTGCGGTTCGCCATCGATGGCATCACCTGCTTTACCAGCGCACCGCTGAGATTCTCCTACGTGATCGGGATTTGCGCGACGCTGCCGTTTCTCTTTTATCTAGTGCTGACTCTTTTCCGGCACTTCGTCCTGGGAATGGATCTGGCGCCAGGTTGGACCAGTTTGCTGCTCTGCATTATCGCATTTGGAAGTATGAACCTGTTCGGGATCGGCATCCTGGGCGAATACATCGCTAAGATCTTCGACACGGTAAAAGACCGCCCCAATTACATCGTCCAGGAAGTCCGCAACGGAGAAGAGCAACTACCCAGGATGCCAGGGCTAGTCGCTCAGCAGGTACCTCGCCAAACACCTCAAAAAGCAGAACTCCGTTAGAATAGCGGCGAAAGAAGGCAAAGCTTGGTAGGGCGAAAAACTCGGCGCGCCTATGGCATGGTTGCTCTCTTGCCTCGTCCGCGCCGGTTTTGAGCCGTGCGTTTTTTGCGTTCTTTCTTGACCGACATCGCCTTGGCGACGTCTGTCGCGGCTATCCCGTCTTGTCCGCTCCATCCCGGAACGAGGTCTCGCGCGTCGCAAAAAGATTGAATTTTAGAATGTAATAAATGGCGGCCAGCCCATCTACAAAAGTGATCTTTTTACCTTCTTCATAGGTACGTCCGAAGTAATTGATCGGGACTTCGAATAGCCGATATCCAGCCTTTCTACATTTAGCGACGAATTCGACTTCGAAGCCAAACCCGGAGGATTCGATAATCAGACACTTCGCGATCTCCGCGCGCATCGCCTTGTACCCGGTTTCCACATCCGTGCAATTAAGATCCGTGAGGACATTACTCAGAAAAGTAAGGAATTTGTTCGCCAGATAGTGCCTATAATAGAGCACGCGGCCAGCGCGCTTTACGATGAATCGGGAACCAAGGCTAACATCTCCGCGATCGTCCACAATAGGAGCGATCAGATCCGGGATATCGTCAGGATCGTATTCCAAGTCCGCATCCTGAATCACAACGAGATCACCGGTTATGGCGGCGAACCCGGTGCGAAGCGCAGCGGTCTTACCCGAATTTCGCGAGTGCCGGAGAAGTCGGATTCTTGGATCCAGACCCGCACGCTTTTCAACGCGGGCCGCGGTGCCGTCCGTAGAAGCGTCGTCAACAACGATAATCTCATGAAAGTCGGCGATTGAGCTGGCGATTCGGTCGAACACTCGATCGATGGTCGCGGCCTCATTGAACGCCGGGATTACAATAGATAGCTTCACTCTTGTTTAACCTAAACTGCACCGCTGAGGTATTCCGAAGACACACAACTGGCAAATTTGAAATTTAGACCGAACTCAATAGCATCGCCGTGCAGGCGGTTTCGACAAGTTTGACGTTGATTTTCAAAGGGAATTTTCTAGCGAATCGCTTGATTATGAGGCCATTTAGATATCGAGCGAACGAATGGACCCGATGCACTCAATTTTGTAACCTCATAGCAAGCAAAGTAAGAAATGACAGAATCGCTGGACACTAACGTAACTTCAGGCAAGGAAGCCTCCTCAGCGAATGCGGCCCGCTCGAATTGGAGTTTACGGAGCCAGCAGACTGTCGTGACGGCTTGTGTGCTGGCTTGCGTCGTCTTGATCTCGCTATACGTACGGGTTTCGGATTACGGTTTTTACGAAGACGACTATTGGGCAATTGTTCCTTATTTTAAGACTCCGTTCTCTCAGCTGTGGGTCAATATGGTCACGGAGTTTCATATCTGGTCTCAAGGCCGCCCACTGAACCACAGCATCCCAATGTGGTTTTCTCGCCTCGGTTACGGTCTGGGTGGCGTGCCCGGGATCTACTTTCTAGGTTTTCTGGTTCAATTCCTGAACACTTTCCTAGCTTATCTTTTATTAAGGAAATCAGTTGATCTCTGGTCGGCCGTCCTCGGCGGTTGCCTTTTGGTATTGCTGCCTGCCGATACGACGCACATCTTCCTTGAGCACAGCGCTCAGCTTCATACATCGCTGAGTTGTCTGCTAATAGGGTTACTATTAAATAGAACCAGGTTTTGGATAGTCTCGTATCCGATAGCAGCTCTGTCTCTCCTTAGTTACGAGACGGCATTTCTTCCGTTTATTGTGTTCCCGCTATTTTTCTTCGATCGGAAGGGACGCGTCGTCCGCTGGGTGGCGCATTTGGCCATTTGTGGCGCTTTCCTCATAGCAGTTCTTGCGACCCGCCTCCTTCTTAGTGATTCGAGGGCGACTGGCGTCGTCTCCCAGCCAGGAGACACGCTCTGGCGGATGATCTCTTCCCTTTGGATCGGCCCGCTCACGAGCTTGCATACCATCGCTAAAGCGATTTTGGAGGCGCCACATTCGCAGACTCCGTTTGCCTTTCTCTTTGTCGCCCTCGTCTTGATTCTACTACTTGCTGTACCCTGGCTGATTCGAGGAACCGGTAACTCTGCTCCTGCCTCGGCGATTAGTCGATCACGGTGCTTCACTCTACTCTTTGCCGGATTGACCTCGTGGATCTTTTCATATGTCTTGACTATCGTCAATTACCCCCCGCTTCAACTTAGCGGCCGCCTAACTTCAACTCACTTGGCAGCGGTCTTCGGTCTAACCTGCGTTTTCGTTGCCGCTACATCCTACTTTCGTTGCTTTCATGGTCTCCGCGTAAGAGCTGCCGCGACGGGGACCATGTCCCTCTTGGTGGCCGTCTTCGTCCTTTATTCTTTTCATATTCAGTCAGGTTTCGCCGCTGCCTGGGCGCAGGAGCGTCGCTTCTGGCGAAGCGTCGTTCAACTGTGCCCCGATCTGACGCCCAATACGCGAGTTATTTTCGTGGGAAACGAGCCAAGGCAGAATCAGTTCATACTTTCGAACTCCTGGGCGGATAATTTGCTCTTGAGGCAGCTCTTTACCTGGTCTCCCGGCCCGGTGTTTTGTTACTATAGCGGAACGGCTAGGATAGTGGATGTGCGCTTCGAAAATGGACAGATAACCTGGAATCCGTTTTGGTGGGGCGATAAGCGCGAGACCTTGAATCCAGATGATTTGATCCTTCTGAACGGAGAGGGTGATGAGATCACACGGATCAACGACCTCCAGATTCCGGAACTACCGTTTCCGCTTCATTCAAAACAATTGGCACCCAGCGAACCGCTTCCTAACCCAAGCCCACTGAGTGATTTCGGCCGGTTCCTGCTGAAACCGTGATTCCTAAATCCTCATTGGGTACACCACGCAAGTTGAAGCCTTTGACGTTGATCCTCAGATTTGTCCGTTAAGCTCCGAGAGATTTGCGCGGTGGCCAAGTTTCTGCTATCAGCAGAGCCAGTGAACATTAAGGACTTGTTGAACCAAGAGCGGGTTTTTCGATTCATGCGTTTTGCAACAGTGGGCGCATCAGTCGCAGCCATCGATGTGAGTTCAGTAGCTGTGCTCAGCCGATTTTTGCCGCCGCTCGTTGCTGTTTCCTTCGCGTATTTTATCGGGGTTACTTGCCACTTTTTGTTGAACAAATTCTGGGTATTTCGTTGCCGGCGAAAAGACTATGGCAAACAGCTCGTCCAATACGGCCTCGTGACATTGAACAATTGGTTTATCACCGTCGTGGTTGTTCAGGTTTGCCTTTCCACGTTCACTTCTAACGTTCTAATCGCTAAGCTTTGTGCCGTTCCTTGCGCGACCCTTTGCAACTTTCTTCTGATGCAGATGGTCGTTTTTCGAAGGGATCCAGCCGAGCAAGACGCAGAGGAACTTCCCTACTCTACGCCGGTCGGAGAATTGGAATAACGTCCCTCTCAAAGATTTTTGCCTCGGTCCTCCGGAACAATACGTCGCAAAGTGTAGATATCGCTATCTGCCAATTCGGACCGCAAATCGGCTAACCTCTCCCAGGGGTCCCATTGGGCACTAATTAGTTTGCCGGTTATTCCGTCGCTAGCCGACGACGCCAGGTGAACACACAGTGCCGCCCCTTTTTCCAGGGGAACTCCACCAGTTTCGCGTTGTTTAAGGGCTCTTTCATAAAAACCGGATCCAACCACTTCGGGTCCAGCCTGAAGCACTTCGTCTAACAATCGGGTGTTTAGCGCTCCTGGAGCGACCGCATTTACGTCAATGGAAAAATCTTGCAGTTCTTGCGCCAACGTCTC
>JAFAIO010000226.1 GCA_019236675.1 Verrucomicrobiota bacterium | reverse complement strand
AAGCCACTTCCAGGGAGGGGCCATATGCACCGCAGTTTATCAATAGAGGCGGACCTGTCCAGCCCTACGACGCGTTTCTCGTTTGGTGTCTTGGAGTTCTGTGGGGCTTTTTCGCCTCGCTTAGGCTCGGCGGCAAGGAGCTAGGAGCTAGAATCTAGGATCTAGGAGGCGCCAGCGTAGCCCAGGCTGCGGGCAAGTAGAACGCCAGTGGACGGCCCGGCGCGGGCCCTTAGCCTCCTCCTAGCTCCTAGATTCTAGCTCCTAGCTCCTATTCCCCCGAGCCTAAGGCGAGGCGAGATCGCCTCTTCAGATTTTTCTTTACGCAACCCCCGTCTCCCCTGATGGTTTCCGCCGTGAAACTCGAGGTTGTCGTGATGCCAAAGCGGAATGTGCTAGATCCGCAGGGTGTAGCCGTCCGCAACGCCGTCCGCGAACTCGGTTTGAGCAATGTCGGCACGGTTCGCGTAGGAAAGATTATTGAGATAGAGTTCACCGGCGAACCGGACGAGGCAAAACTCGATGAGATTTGCCGAGACCTTCTTAGTAATCAGGTGATCGAAGACTACCGTATTTTAGGAGCCGTATTGAAATAGGACCGCGATGAAAATTGCCGTTGTTCGTTTTCCTGGCTCAAATTGCGATCAAGACTGTTTGCGCGCGTTAACCGACGGCCTTGGGGTGAAGGCCGAGTACGTTTGGCACAAAGAAACATCGATCGCCGGTTTTGATGCTGTCATCCTTCCCGGAGGGTTTTCATATGGTGATTACCTCCGCTGTGGCGCCATCGCGGCGTTTTCGCCGGTAATGCAGTCTGTGATTAAAGCGGCAAACTCCGGTATGCCGGTTTTTGGTATCTGCAACGGCTTTCAAATCTTATGCGAGACTGGTCTATTGCGCGGCGCCCTAATCCGGAATCGCTCTCTTCTGTTTTTATGCCAGCCAGTTTGTTTGAAGCTAGAAAACAACCGCACCCCGTTTACCCGGCTGTCCGACGAGGGTGCTATATTCCGGATGCCGATTGCCCATGGTGAAGGCGCCTATTACGCGGACGAGCAAACCTTGGAAGAGCTCGAAGAGGGAGGGCAAGTGGTGTTCCGGTACGTTAACGAGGACGGCCAGCCCACGTCCGAAGCAAACCCGAATGGAAGCCGGAACAACATCGCCGGTATTTGCAATCCAGCGGGGAACGTTCTGGGGCTTATGCCTCACCCGGATCGGTCTTGGGATCATCGCCTAGGTAGCGAGGACGGTCTGCAACTATTTAAATCCTTAGTGGAGACCCTGCTATCGGTCGCGGCATGACTCCTATTATTACCCCCGAGCTGGTACGCCAACATGGTTTGTCCGAGGAGGAGTTTGAGCGCATCAAAGCGCTTCTGGGGCGCGAACCAAATTTTACCGAGCTGGGCGTCTTCTCGGTTATGTGGAGCGAGCATTGCTCCTATAAAAATACCCGGCGAGAGCTCAGGAAATTTCCGACCACTGGCTCCCGAGTCCTGGTAAAGGCTGGGGAAGAGAATGCCGGGGTGATCGATATCGGTGACGGCTGGGCCGTGGCCTTCAAAATGGAGAGTCACAATCATCCCAGCGCCGTCGAGCCCTTTCAGGGAGCGGCAACAGGGGTCGGGGGAATCATCAGAGACATTTTTACCATGGGAGCCCGGCCGGTCTTCCTGATGAACTCCCTCCGATTTGGGCCGATCCATGGAGATAACGACGCCGCTCGGAAAAACCGTAAATTGGTCCGCGGCGTCGTCGCTGGTATTGCCCACTATGGGAATTGTATTGGAGTTCCCACCATTGGCGGAGAGATCAGCTTCGATGATTCTTATAACGGCAATCCCCTGGTAAACGTTCTTTGTTTAGGTGTCCTAAAGAAGGCTGAGATCGCCCGTGGAGCTGCCTCGGGCGTCGGCAACGCGGTATTCTACGTGGGATCCGAGACTGGGCGGGACGGCCTGGCCGGAGCGGCGTTTGCTTCGCGCGATTTGACCGAAGAATCAAAGGCGGACCGGCCGGCGGTTCAGGTCGGTGATCCATTCCGAGGAAAACTGCTGTTAGAGGCTTGTCTTGAACTTTTACAGAGCGGCGCAGTCGCTGGTATCCAGGATATGGGAGCTGCCGGGCTCACTTGTTCCACCTGCGAAACCGCTAGCCGCGGGGGTACGGGAGTCCAAATCGACCTGGCGCTGGTCCCGAAACGCGAAACCGGCATGTCCCCCTACGAGATCCTGCTGAGCGAGTCTCAGGAACGGATGCTGATCATCGTTCGTAGCGGCGAGGAAGAGCGGGTTAAAGAAGTCTTCGAAAAATGGGATCTTCCTTACGCCAAGGTCGGCATAGTGACCGAGGACGGCTTCATGCGAGTTCTGAACGATGGCTCGGCCGAAGTTGAAATCCCCGCAAAACAGTTAGCGGACGACGCTCCGGTGTACGAACGCGAGGTCGCGATTCCGGCGGCGCCTGAAACGATCGCGGTTTCGGACCTTGCGTTTCACGATCCCAAGGACAGTTTGATAAAGCTGTTGGCGCATCCAACGGTTGCTTCAAAAAACTGGGTTTTCAGGCAGTACGACCACACAGTCCGGGCAGGGGCCGTTGTTCCACCAGGTTCTGACGCGGCGGTCTTCTATGTCCGCGAGGCAGATAAGTTCTTGGCCGCAACAACCGATTGTAACCATTTGTACTGCCGGTTGGACCCCCGGGAAGGCGCAAAAATTGCCGTTGCCGAGGCCGCTCGAAACCTGACCTGCTCGGGCGCGATTCCGTTGGCAGTAACGGATAACCTCAATTTTGGAAATCCTTACCGGCCCGAGAACTTTTGGCAGTTACGCGAAGCCGTAGAGGGATTGGCAGAGGCTTGCCGCCGTTTTGAAACGCCGGTGACGGGAGGAAATGTCAGTTTGTACAATGAGAGTCCTCAAGGAACGATCGATCCTACGCCAACGGTCGGGATGATCGGTTTAATTGAAGATGAACGCTGGACCACTCGTCAATACTTTCAAATTCAGGGAGATGTGATTTTTCTGATTGGCGGTGTTGGGGACGAGATTGGCGGTTCGTTGTATCTCAAAACCATTTATGGCAAGAAGGCTGGCCTGCCTCCTCGGCTGAACTTTGATCGGGAGCTGGCGGTCCAGAAATTCTTACGCGGCCTGATTCGAAAAGGCGTCGTAAAGAGTGCCCACGACTGCTCGGAAGGAGGTTTAGCCGTAGCTCTGGCTGAATGCTGCATGAGCGGCGCGGAGAAAATCGGCGCCCAGATCCGTCTCTCTGGGATGAGCGGGAGTTCATCCCTAGCGAATCAGCGTCTGGACGTTAGTCTGTTCAACGAATCGCAATCCCGAATTGTTGTGAGCGTTCCTAGCCAGGAAAGCGAACTTGTTCATCAAGACGCGGCTCAGGCCGGAATTGAGCTGATCAGGCTCGGTTCTGTGGGTGGCAGCGAATTGACGATCGAGAGCTCGGACGGAACGCTATCTTGGCCTTTGGATCAACTCCATGAGGCGTGGTATTCTTCTATTGCGCTGGCTTTGTCTCAGCAAGATTTGTGAAAACTCACCATAAACCCACCCACGAATGCGGTGTCTTCGCGGTGTACGGGCATCCCGACGCCGCGATGCTGACGTACTACGGGCTCTTTGCTTTACAGCACCGGGGACAAGAAAGTGCCGGTATAGTCACTGCCGAGGGGTCGTCTCAGCCGTTTCATATTCATCGGGGGATGGGCTTGGTGTCCCAGGTCTTTGGGGAAAAGGAACTGGAGGCTTTGAGAGGTTCTCGAGCGATTGGCCATGTTAGATACTCCACCAGCGGTTCGAGCACCCTCAAGAATGCCCAACCCTTCGTTGTGGATTGCGCTCGCGGACAGTTAGCGATCGCTCACAATGGTAACCTAATTAATGCTGCGTCCTTGCGCGATGAGCTGGAAAGTCGCGGCTCGATTTTTCAGACCACCGTCGATAGCGAGATCGTTTTGCACCTGCTCGCTCAGCCTACCGGCCATCGGAATGTGCTAACCGCACTTCGGCAGATCCATGGAGCCTTCTCTTTCGTGGTTATGGGCGAGAAAGAGATTATTGGGGTTCGAGATCCCTTTGGTTTTCGACCCTTGGTTTTGGGCAAATTGGAAGACGCGTTTATTTTGGCCTCTGAGACTTGCGCATTAGATCTCATTCAGGCCGAGTTTGTCCGCGAGGTAGAGCCGGGAGAGGTGATTATCATCAACGACGACGGCATCCACTCCGAGTGGCCGTTCAAGGAAGAGCGCCAAGCGTTCTGCATGTTCGAGTTTGTTTACTTCGCTCGCCCGGATAGCATGATCCAGAACCGCAACGTCAGTAAAGTTCGGGTAGCCATGGGCAGGGAACTGGCCCGTCTGCATCCCGTGGAAGCCGACATGGTAGTGCCAGTACCCGATTCTGGTAACTATGCTGCTCTAGGTTTCAGCCACGAGCTTGGAATCCCTTACGAACATGCCTTTGTTCGAAATCACTACATCGGACGAACTTTTCTTCAGCCGACTCAACTCATTCGTGACTTCAATGTGCGAGTGAAGCTGAATCTCATTAAAGAGCTGGTTGCCGGTAAGCGCGTGGTAGTGGTGGATGATTCAGTTGTGCGAGGGACAACGGCGCGGGCTCGTGTGGTTAACCTGAGGGAAGCCGGCGCGAAAGAAGTGCATCTCCGGATCAGCTGTCCTCCGCATCGGTTTGCCTGTTATTACGGTATCGACTTTCCTGACCCCAAGAATCTCTTGGCCAACCAATACGCCACTGACGAGATTCGGAAGTACCTGGGCGTCGATTCTGTTGGCTACCTGGACATCGACGGCATGGTTCGGGCGACCGGCCTGCCCAGGGACCACTTTTGTCTGGCGTGTTTCGACGGCCAGTATCCGGTTCCGTTCAATGGCATCCTGGACAAATTCATCATGGAACGTCGCAAAGGGCGATCGCATCTTTTGCAGGAAGATATTGCTCAGCCTCGACTTTTCGTTCCTACTAAATGAGACCGGTCTCAAAGAAGAAGGCCTACGCGGCAGCCGGTGTCGATATCGCGCTCGGCAATCAGGTAAAGCAAGGCCTCCAGGAAAAAGTCCAGCGGACCTACGGCCCGGAGGTCTTAGGCCGGATCGGTGGTTTTGGAGGGTTGTTTCGGGCTGAGTTTGGTCAGATGAAAGAGCCGGTGCTGGTTTCCAGCATTGACGGCGTTGGAACGAAGCTAAAGATCGCGGTCGCATTAAACAGCCACGAATCCGTCGCTCAGGACTTGGTGAATCACTGTATCAATGACATCGCGGTCACCGGCGCACGACCCCTTTTCTTTTTGGATTATATCGGAGCCGAACGACTGGATCCGGAAGTTTTTGATCAACTGATCTCGGGTTTTACCAAGGCCTGCAAAGCAGGGAATTGTGCTTTAATCGGTGGAGAGACTGCCCAGTTGCCTGACCTCTATCATCATCATGAGTATGACCTGGCCGGCTGTATTGTCGGGGTGGTTGATCGCACCAAGATTTTAGACGGTTCACGCATTGTCCCATCCGATCTTTTGTTAGGAATTCCTTCCAACGGGCTGCATACCAATGGATTCAGCTTGGCTCGTAAAGTTTTGCTGCAGCAAATGCGCCTCGATCTTGCGGCCAAAGCTGAGGGCCTGACGCGGCCGTTGGGAGAGGAGTTGCTGCGGATCCATAAGAATTACCAACCACTCCTAGCCGGTGTGCCGGTAGGGCGCATTAAAGCCGCTGCTCACATCACCGGCGGTGGGTTGATTGATAACATTCCCCGAATCTTGCCTCCAACCTGCGATGCGTTAATCGATACGGGCTCGTGGAAAGTGCCTCCGATTTTTCGACTAATTCAACGTGGCGGAGATATTTCCACTCAGGAAATGTTTGAGGTCTTCAATATGGGAATCGGCATGGTCTTGGTTGTCGCCCGGCATCAAGCGGAAGAAGTCGCAGCCAAAACAGGATCAAAGGCGATTGGACAAATTACGCCGGGGTCGGGTAGGGTGCTGCTGACTTGAGATTTTTTTCCAAGTACCGATTTTGGGGAGTAGGCCTAGGCGCGGGCTTGCTTGGCGCCATTTTCTTAGCGCTTCGGTATGCATTCAAAACGCCTAAAGCGGCAAAAATCCCGGACACAGTTGCGCCTGCGATTTTTGCGACCCGGGTTTTTTACACCGGGCGAGGTCATCTGGTTTATCACGAGTCTGGGAACGGCGAGCCACTCGTTTTCATTCACGGCGTCTACGCGGGGGCCTCTTCGTTTGAGTGGTCACGGGTGTATCCACATTTTGCCGACCGGTTCCAGGTGCTAGCGCCGGATCTCCTCGGGTTTGGCGAATCGTCTCGGCCGAATCGACCATTCGGTCCGTCGGAGCACGCCGAGATTTTAGCGGAATTTCTTCGCGCGAAAGCCGGGCAAACGCGCTCAGTTCTCGTTGCTAGCGGGTTAAGCGCAGCTTTTGCGATCTTATTGACCGAACGCCACCCGGAGTTGGTCCAACGATTGGTTCTGGTTATGCCTGTTGGTACGGCGGGGAATCATGGCCGCCGTAATTTTTTTGATTATAGCCGTTGGTTAGCTGCGCTCCCACTCGCCCGGCAAGCCTATTACTATCGTTTTCTGGCTACCAAAGCTCGGATCCGGCTTTGGCTTGCCACTGCTTGTTTTTCCGACCCGGAAAAGATCGATGACGAGATAGTCGACGTTCTCTGGACTTACTCTCGCCAATTTGGCGCGAATCGCGCCGCTCTGTATTCGGTTCGGGGCAAGCTCAACGTCGATCTGGAGCGGCATTTAGCCGAAGTGACGCAGCCGGTTACCCTGGTTTGGGGAGAAGAAGCAAAGTTCCCGCCGGTGCACGTGGGTTACCGGCTCCAGGAACTCGCTCGTCAATCTAATCTCGTCGTACTAAACAAGGCGGGAGTCTTCGCTGCGCTCGAGTCTCCCCGTGAGCTCTGTGCGCTCCTCGATCGCGAGCTCGACTCGCAGCTCCGGATCTATCAGGCGGGGGGATAGGAGCTAGGAGCTTGAATCTAGGAGCTAGGAGGGGAGGCCGGGTGGGTGGTAGTACATCAGGAGAGACAGCTCGAATGGGACCTATGCGTCCGGTTGAATCACATCAGTCCCATGTGTCCTATAAGTCCCATCCGTTCATCGCGCAGAGCCTGTGTGCCTATCCCCACTGAGTTCCACCGTTTCGCGAGTCCCCTCCTAGCTCCTAGATTATAGCTCCTAACTCTTACCTCCGCCGCCGTCTCTTCAACTCTGCTGCAAACTCCACTTGAGCGTCCTGGATCATTCGACGTAACCCCTCAGATCCAATTGGTTGAGCCCCGAATGAGGTCACGGTCTGCTGCTCTAACAAGTCGGCTGTTGCTACCGTAATCGAGAAGGTTCTGCTGTACTTCGCCACCAGACGCTCGACGATCTCGTCCGCCGTACGTCCGGAGTTTGAATAAAAGATCTGAATCCCGCCTGGTTCCTCGATTTTGTTGACCATCGCACCTCTCCCATCAAAAACGACCACCACATGAGTCCCGGATACATCCTGATAAGCGGTCAACGTCTTGACTAAGGTGTCACGAGCGACTGCCGTGTTGCGCTGATGCAATGCGAGCAGTTCTGGCCAGGCAAAAATGATGCTATGACCGTCGACAATCAGGAAACGCTCAGACACGGATGGAAATTACCCGGTGTCGGTCGTCGAAGACAGACGAAAAGAGGCAGACGTCGACGGCACGAGCTGCTTCCGCCCCTCATTGGCATCGGTTCGAGGCATCGCCGTGAAAACGAGCCAGCCCTGATAGGCCCAGGGCTACTCCTGCTGCCCCAAAATCTCCTCAGCAGCAACGCCTCGTAGCTCGTATACCCGGAGAATCGTTTCTTCGATCAGGTTATTGGGACAAGAGGCACCAGCGGTGATCCCGATGACCGCTGGCCCAGTTGGCAGCCAATCTGCGGTCGTGGTCTCGGTTTTTTTGTGCAGATTGAAGTGGGTGATTCGATTGGCGTTTTCGAGCTTGTTCGCCCCACGAATGAAATAAGTTGGAAGCTCTGCTTCTCCCATCTCGGCAAGGTGAGAAGTGTTCGAGCTATTGTACCCGCCAACCACTAAAAGGAGATCCATCTTTTCTTTCAGAAGCACGCGCAACGCATCTTGGCGTTCCTGCGTGGCTCCGCAGATGGTGTCGAAGAAACGAAAATTCTTGGTTCCTTCCTCTGGTCCGTCCCGGTCTATGATGGCCGCCCGAACCCGTCGTTGTACCTCTTCGGTCTCCCCCCGCAACATCGTGGTTTGGTTGGCCACACCTACCGCCCTCAAATGGATATCGGGATCAAACCCTGGCGAGCACGCATCTTTAAAGCGTTGAAGTAAAGCTTCCTTGTCCCCGCCATGGCGGATGTAATCACATATGTAATCTGTGTCAGCTAGGGTCAACACCACGAGATAATGGCCGTGACCGTGACCGAGGGCGCGGGATGCTGTTGCCTTCGTCTCTTCGTGCTCTGCTTTCCCATGAATGATGGAAGTAACGCTTTCAGAAGCGTTCTGCCTCACTCGCTTCCAGACGCTCATTACATCCCCGCAGGTTGTGTCGACAATTTGGCAGCCGCGCTCCTGGATTTTTCGCAACGTTACGAGATCCGTGCCAAACGCAGGAACAATGACAACGTCCTCAGCTGTCAAATCCTCGATCTCAGCCTCGCGGTTTGTACCGATGAGGTTCTTAATCCCCATCGTCGCGATTTGATCGTTGACCAGCGGATTATGAATAATCTCGCCGAGAATGAACAATCGCTTGTCTTTAAAGACCTTGCGCGCGGCGTAAGCCAGATCGATCGCCCGTTCTACCCCATAGCAGAAGCCGAATTGCTTCGCCAACAGAACGGTCGTGTCCCGGACTTGGAGAATCCCACCGTTGCCTCGAATCCTCTCAACGATTGTACTGCGATAATGGGATTCTACCTGCTCCTGCACTTTCGCCATAACGTCTGGCGTACGCAGATTGATCTTCCTCGCTTTTGCAGGAGCAGTACTTTCGGGTGCTGACATTGATGAAACCTAAACGACACTGCGCGATTCCGCAGCCACTAAAAAAAGGCTATTGGTTGACCAGCAGCGGCTCTGGTGGACTCGAAAACGCATGGCTCGAGGGACCTGAGATCAGGGTGGCTGCCGGCTTATCCTTCCATGCATAGTCGTTTGGCCGAGCAACATTCTTGCCGATTGTCGCGTCCTCTGGAAGAGATGTCTCGATGGTAACCGGCGTACCTTCGTGAACCAAAGCGAAGAATTTTGGAGCCACGTTCGGATGAATTCGGATGCAACCATGGCTGTGCGCAGTCGGCCAGACGGCGCCCGCATGGAATCCATACTCTGGCTTAAATTGGACCCAGTATGGCATCGGATACCCCACGTAGTGATACCCGCCCCCCGGCGCCCTGCCACTTTCGCCAGAAACAATGTCGTTACCCTTAACCCAGAAACCGTAGGAACCGGAACGCTTGTTCAACTCCTTGTTAGTGACATGATAAGAGCCAAGTGGTGTCCCTTTGCCGCTGGTGCCAATCGTTATCGGTGTGACCAATAACGGCCGGCTTCCTTCCATCACGTAAACCATCCTGTCCTCTAGCGAAACCTTAACCCGTATTGCGCTCGGGTCCTTCGCCTTGTAGGCCACGGAGGTATAGTTACCAGGGAATGTCCCAGTGTTCGTGACGGTTTCAACGGTAGTACAGCCAGTCAAAAGGGCCATTAAAGAGGCAGTTCCCAAGAGGAGGGCACGCAGGCGGGATTTTGTCATACGAAGGAAAATTTCGACCTGTATTCTACTGGTTTGCCGTTTTTTGCAAGTCCGAACGGTAGGGATGAATGGCGTAGGGATGAGCTCCGGATCATCCAAGCGTTGCTGGGGCGAGGCTCCCGAACGACCCGACAATTCCAGCAAAGGGACTGACGATGGTCGTGCGAAGACAATGTTACGCCTAAGATCTCGCCGACTTGTCCGACGTAGCCTGTACCGCCTGCATGTCCAGGCCGCTGATTTGGTCGGCGTAGTCGGAGCCGTCATTCTGCGGTAGGCCATGGCTCCGACTACGCCGGTCAAATCAGCGGGCCTGGACATGCAGGCGGTACAGGCTACGTCGGACAAGTCGGCGCGCTTCTCGTCCTAGCCCCGCAAGACCTATCGCGGAACGAGCAGCTTCGCGATGCACATAGATTATTCGGGAGCCTCGCCCCACCAAATGCGGATAAGCAGGAGCTCATCCCCTACCGCACCCCATTTAACACCAGTTCCTCAGCCGCCTGAATGACGTTCTGGAATGGGATCTCGGCCAGGACTCCAAAATCTGCATGCCGATTTAGCTTGGTTTGCGTGAGCAAAGGCGAGCTCAGTCCACATAAAAAACGAGCAATCTGCCTCGGAGAGGAAAGTGCGTCCGGATAGTTATGCCTTAGGACGCTAAACTGGTGGTCCAGTTTAGGGACGCTCATTGTCCGTTGCGTCAGGAAAGTTCGCCGGGAATTTCCGAGACAACTTTCACAATGTCCGCAATCCCGCCCGAGTTCTTCGCCGAAGTACTGGAGGAGGTAGCGAACAATGCATCCGGAGTGTTCGGCCAGCTGCGCAACCTGTCGGACCCGGTTCACATCGTTCCGTTCTCTGGCCTCGAAACGCTCAATCATTTTGGTCTTCAGCCCCGTCGAATCCAAACGACCAGATTTTCTGCGGTAACCTTGCCGGAATCCCGCTACTTTGAGCTGCAGGTCTCCGCGCTCTTCGAGATACATTAACGCCTTGATAATGCGTGCCCGCGTTGTTGAAAGCCGGCCTTGGGTTTCATCGATGTCAATCGAGGACCACCTGCTATGTTTGGTCGCGTTCGCCAAGATGCCGCGAACAAAACTCGCTCGCTCGGCATCAAACCGGATCAAGATCTCTTTCGCCGGTTTGAGGAGCACGAATTGGTACTCGTTATAGAATGGCTCAGTGGCTTCGACCACATCTTCTAGCTCGAGATAGGTGAGCAAGGTTTCGATCACTAACGGCCGAACATCGTATGTCCGGGATAGGTCGTATACGGAAACATCGAATTGGTTCTCCTTAGCTAGGACCCAGTCGATGATTGCTCCAATCCTCTCCTGGTCGGGTGTGTCGCCATAAGTGAAATTTTCCAGCACCGTGACGTCGTCGATCGAGGCTAACATTTCACAGGTTGAATCCTGGCCGTCACGGCCTGCCCGGCCGATTTCTTGCGAGTAGTTCTCTAGGCTCTTCGGAAGGTTATAGTGATAGACATAGCGGATATTGGACTTATCGATCCCCATGCCGAAGGCGATCGTCGCAACCACAACCGCATTGGAAGACTTCATAAACCAATCCTGCACTTGAGCCCTTTCGTCTCCGCCCAGCCCGGCATGATAGTGGCGAGCCGCTAATCCTCTCTTACTCAAAGAGGCGGCCACGATCTCCGCCGTTCGCTGCAATGTGACGTAAATAATTGCCGGACCCGCTGGACGACTTTTAAGCCGATCCAATAGGACATCCGTCTTTCCTCCGCTGCTGCAAAAGGTGACTCGTAGCGTCAGGTTCGGACGATAAAATCCGGTGTGCACGAATGCGTCGTCGTCGATCTCGAACCCGCGACAAATATCGTTAGCGACTGCTGGTGTGGCGGTCGCAGTGAGCGTGAGCACCCGATCGATTTCCAGATTTTTTGCCGCCTGAGCCAGCTTCAGATATTCAGGGCGGAAATTGTGGCCCCACTCCGAGATGCAATGGGCTTCGTCGATGACCACTAAAGAAATCTGCAGTTGCCGCAGCTTCTGGATGAACCGTTCGTTGGAGAAGCGTTCCGGCGCTACGTAAAGCAACTTCAATCGGCCAGCTCGTAGTTCGGCGTCGGTACGCCGGACTTCCTCTAAATCAATGCTGGAATCCAGTCTGGCCGCCGGAATTTTTCGGGCTCTCAAAAAGTCGATTTGGTCCTTCATCAAGGCGATGAGGGGCGAAATGACAAGAGTCAACCCTGGCAAATGAAGTGCGCTGAGTTGATAACAGAGGCTTTTTCCACTGCCGGTCGGGAAGACCGCTAACGCGGATTTGCCTTCGAGAATTTTCGTAATGATCTTGGCTTGTCCGTCTCGGAATTGGTCGAAGCCGAAGACGCTCTTGAGTGTAGAAACGATGGAAGAATCGACGGGGTTCACATTATTAGAACCGAATGTATACGTGTTATTATAACAAGCAATTCTTATGTTTTTATGATTGCGTTTTTTTTATCCCGCCCTCCCGAATAATCTATGTGCATCGCGAAGCTGCCCGTCCTGCGATAGGTCTTGCGAGGTCAACGGGGCGCATTTTCCCCGCTCTGCCGAACGGGTTGAGATCTTGATAGGTCCTGGATCAATTTTCCAAATTCAATGGCCGCCGGTGTTTTGCCAACCGCACTCCAGATCAACGTGAAATTAGCCTTCGGCAACGGCCGCAAACCGTATTTGCCATCAATCACTTTTATTCCTGGCCCCAACTCGTCTAGTGTCAGCACCGATATTCCGAGTCCGGCGCGTACCGCCGCCCGAACACCTTGTTGACTCGGCGACGTGAAGACGACGTGCCATTGGCGAGAAATGCTTTCCAGTGCGGCCACGCCGATCTGGCGATTGACACAGGGCTCAGGAGAAAAAAGAAGCGGTAACGATGAGGTCTGAGGCGGCTCGAATGTTTCCGCTGCAACCCATACAAATTGAGCTTCGCGCAGTACGGTTTCTTCCGGGCTCTCTGACCGCGATACGACCACAGCGAGATCCAATTCATCGCTTGCGATCATTGCTCTCAGGTCAGGGTAGGTATTGACGCTCACGTCAAGTCGCACTGAGGGAAACTCACGGGCGAATTGAGACAGGAGCAATGGCAATCGCTCGCCCATAAAAGTCTCTGGTACCCCAAAGCGCACCACTCCAGAAATCGCCGAAGGCCGAAATCGCTGGTTCAACGCGTCGAGCGCGGCCAGAGTCTGCTCCGCGTGGCGCAGGAAATCATTGCCGTCCTCCGTCAGGGTTAGCGTCCGTGTCGTACGGCATAGCAGTGGCCGGCCAACTTGTTCTTCGAGGCGGCGAATCTGGTGGCTAACCGCGGATTGGGTCAGGTGTAGCCTCTGTGCTGCCCGCGTGAAACCCCCAGCTTCTTTAACCGCAACGAACGACCGCAAAAGTACCGGGTCGAAGTCCATAATGCATATATATGACGATTCATAATGAATCCTAGGAAATAGATTCATTTCCGTCATGATGATCGCTCTCTAGTAATACCATCATGACGATTCCTCAGACTTGGAACGATCGTATCGCTCTGGCCGCTGTCTGTTTGTCCTCGTTGATGTTCGGGCTGGAGATCTCCAGCGTGCCCGTGATTCTGCCGACGCTCGAAACGGTACTGAACGGCAATTTTAAGGAGATTCAATGGATCATGAATGCTTACACCATCGCCTGTACGACCGTGCTGATGGCGACGGGAACCCTAGCAGACCGTTTTGGCCGAAAACGCGTTTTCTGTATCGCGATCATATTGTTTGGAATTACCTCTCTGCTTTGTGGCCTTGCGCAAAATGTAACCGTCCTGATTGTCGGCCGATTTCTCCAAGGAGTCACTGGTGGAGCCATGCTGGTCTCCCAAGTAGCTGTGCTCTCGCACCAGTTCAGGGTGGGAGAGGAGCGTGCCAGAGCCTTTGGCATGTGGGGGATTATTTTCGGCATCGGCTTAGGCTTTGGGCCCATTATTGGCGGGGCAATCGTCTCCGTCTCGAGCTGGCAGTGGGTTTTCTTGGTTCATGTTCTAATCTCCGTTATGACCTGGCTTCTTGCTCTTATGGGTGTGCAGGAATCGAGCGACCCTCACGCTAAAAAACTAGATATCCTCGGAATCGCTACGTTGTCGCTGGCGGTTTTCTGCCTCGCCTACTATATCACTCAAGGTCCGGATCTCGGATTTGGAAGCGGCGCCGCCATCGGTATCCTTGCGGTCTCAGTCTTAAGTTTCATCGCCTTCATCGTGGTGGAGCGACTTAATCCGCACCCATCATTCGATTTTTCTATCTTCCGGATCCGTGACTTTTCCGGAGCATTGCTCGGTTCTATGGGCATGAACTTCAGTTTTTGGCCGTTCATGATTTATATACCGATCTATTTCCAGAAGGGGCTCGGCTATAATAGTGTCACAGCCGGCTTGTCTCTGTTGGCTTACACGCTTCCAACCCTAGTGGTTCCGCCGTTGGGGGAACGTCTCGCGATTCGGTATGGACCTCGGTTTGCGATTCCGCTTGGTCTATTTACGATTGGCCTGGGCTTTATTTTTATGAAGCTTGGCAGCAGCGTTGATCAAGCCAGTTGGTTGACGATGTTGCCGGGCTGCTTGGTCGCCGGCATCGGTCTCGGCCTGACCAATACACCCGTTACGAACACGACGACGGGTGCAGTCCCCACCACGCGCGCGGGTATGGCTTCCGGCATAGACATGAGCGCGAGGCTGATTTCCCTGGCCGTTAACATCGCTTTGATGGGCTTTGTTCTGGTTAGCGGGATACTTGGGTATTTAAAAGGAGCCCTTCCTGCAACGCTGCATCTACCCCAGCTACATTCGCTGGCAGAAAAGATTGCAGCCGGAGAGGTCATCTCGTCAGATCATACTTTTCCCGGTATTACCCTGGCATCGGAAGGAACCACTCATGCCGCGCTTGTGCACGGCTTTGGTTTGGTGATGCTGTACGGCGGTGTCGGTGTCTGGGTCCTGGCCGCGACCAGCTTCATCACTTTCCGAGCGCGGAAACCAACTCGCTCACTGTGAAGTTAAGCACTCCGATTGCCCTCTCGGCCATTGCTCCGGTATGCTGCTGTTCATGGCCCGGTATCTAGTGGTTTTCCTGATGTTAATCGGCGCTGGCTGTTCGTTCGGCCAAGATCAAACTCCTGCTAAGTCTAAACAGTTTATTTATCTGCTCCGCCTGGTTTCTCGTTTATATGATGAGCAAGCCTGGACAAAAGAAGATCACGCAGCCGTAGACCAACATTTCGATCGACTTAAGGAAGCGACCGACCGCGGCCAGGTTATCCTTGCCGGGCGCACCGCTGAATCGTTGGACAAGACTTTCGGTATTGTGGTCTTTGAAGCTAAGGATCAGGAAGCCGCCTTGGAATTCATGCAGCGCGATCCCGCGGTGCTGGCCGGCGTGATGACCGCGGAACTCCGTCCTTTTTCCGTGGCTCTGGTCCGCAAGACTCCCGGATAAATTTAGAAAGCTCGATAGTCCCGCGAGATGGTTTTCTCTTGCTGGACAATGCCAGTGCTATCGCGCGTTTGGGCCGGGTGCCGTCGAGGGAGCGGTAAACTATTCCTTCCTCTGGTCCATGTTCCCGCGCCATCTCCGGTATTAGCGAGATGCCCAACCCGGCTTTGACCATTGCCAGAACGGTGCCCACTTGCGCGCTTCGGCAACTGATTCGCGGCTTAAAGCCTTTCGATTGACAGAACTCCTGCGCCTGCGCTCCCAAACAGTGGCTCTCATGCATCAGAATGAATTTTTCTTGGTGTAAATCCGCAGCCACGACTGATTTTTGGTGGACCAGTGGATGGTCAACCGGGAGGCAGAGAAGAAGTTCTTCGCTAAAAAGCGATTCGATTTGAATGTCTGCGTTGTTGGCGGCATCGCTGATCACGGCCAGATCGATTTCGTTCTCCTCGAGGTTCCGTACGAGCTGGTCGGTGGTTTGTTCGTTAAGGATTAGTTCCGCTCCAGGATATTTCTCCCGGAAGAGTCGAATGATTTCTGGTAGAAAATATGGAGCGATAGTCGGAAGAGCACCGAGCAGGATTCTCCCCCGAACCTGACCGCCCATATCCCGGATCTCTTGCCGCCCTCTTTCCGCTGCTTCAAGAACGTTCTGGGCATGCGGCAAGAAGAGTGCCCCCGCGTTAGTTAGGATGGCCCGTCGCCTGGTCCTTTCAAAAAGCCGTTCGCCTACCTCGTCCTCGAGTTTGAGAATCTGTTGGCTAAGCGATGGCTGGGCGACCCGGCATTCATCTGCTGCTCGGCTAAAATTACCGGAACGAGCCACGGCAACAAAATAACGCAACTGGTGCATTTCCATAGGCAACTCCTATCCTACTGATAGTAAACATATATTTCCCTCCTATCAAAGAAGCGGTTATTGAACCGAGTCTTATAAATCTTAACTCCCGAGAGCCAGGAACGGCTCTCGCAGAAAATCGAATAATATGATTCAAGAACTAATCGATCTAAATAGGTACTCAAACGCAATCGATTCGAACCGAGAAATCGAGAGCTTCAAGCTTATCCGAATTCCCGTTGGCACCTTCGCTGGCACAGTGGAACAAGTCTACGTCGTGAAAGACGGCCAGGCTCACGCCTTCAACACCGGCGACCAGGCTGGCGGTCAGAGCTAGTTGAAGTTAGGGATGAGCTCCTGCTGGCGCATCTGTCTTAAGGGTCCCTTTTACTATGTCCCGAAGGGACGTGACGACTGAGCCCCGGGTTTTAGCCCTGAGTTGCGCAAGGAAATGGACCCGCCCCAACAGGGGATCTATGACCACAATCCCAGCGTCCGCTGCCTGCAGAATCATCGAAGTCACCGAAATTTTCGGCCATAGCCGGCCCGGAGAAATAATCGCGCCGGATGACGGCCTTTATCATGCCGGCCTCACTCTGCGAAAAAAAACCGATTAGGATTCTTCGGCAGAACCAGATCCCTCGTCGCTGTGGTTTTGTCGGTCCAAGGTCGCGTCCTGCCAGGACGCAGGGTCATCCAATGGTTCGAGATGAGTGAACACAATTACATGCGGCAGGACTTTTCGGATTTTTCGTTCAAGCTGTTCCAGGACTCTATGGCCGCGGTTCACCGTCCAGTTGCCAGGGACGAGCACATGCATTGATACGAATTTTCGTGCTCCCGCCTCACGCGTGCGTACCGCATGAAATTGCAGCCCATCTTTTTCGTA
>JAFAIO010000045.1 GCA_019236675.1 Verrucomicrobiota bacterium | reverse complement strand
AGGCTCCACTGGGCAGGCGGATTACTTGCCAAGCCTCCTCGTTGGTGTGCTTTTGCTTTAGCAGGTCCAAAGCGTTGCTGCTCCAATAAATAATGTTCCCTGTTGGAATTGCACCCGCGCAGCGGGTTGAAGATGCTGAAGGGGCGGAAGACCGACATTTTGCGGCATCAAATGCTAAACAAGGTCTGAAACAGATTATCTGCCGCCCTTTCAGGGCGGATTCATCGGCTCGATTATCCTGGGGTTAAACCCAGGTTAAACCTCCAGGCTGTGTCCTACTATCCCTTCGGGATAAGTCCGCCAAGCCGCTACGGAACAAAAAACCCCATGAGCGCCCATCTCTTCACCGCAAGGCCTTGGCGATCTGACTGCTGAGCTCAGTTGTGACCGACGAAAGTGATGCAACCAATTGGGCGTCATTCCCAAAGGTCCAGCCTGCTCGCCGGATCGTCACTGACTTACCAGCTACCACCCCGCCCCCCCGCGCCTAAGACTTGCCAGTTCCCAGTTAAAATCACGTCCCCATTTTCATGCCCTTCAAAGTGGGTGATGTGTACTGCCACATCGTAAGTGTGAGCAGGCACACTAAACGCCGGCTGAAATCCGGCAGCCGAGATTCCCAGGTGATTCAGGTTAGAAGCAATACCCAAAGAAACCGTTTGGTCCAGGGGCAGAGCCCAAAGCCCGGTTGGTGAATATCGGATTTGATCCCCATTCATGCTGGCAAGATTAGTTCTGTTCAGATAGGCCGGCACCTCTACCCGACGCACGTAAACACGCACGGTTGCTGCCGGCCGGGCCGGTTTTGCCGTTCCCCCGGTCCCAGTTAACACAAAATAAGTAGCCAACGGTTCCGTTGTCGCACATCCGAGAAGCAGACTTACGCCCACGGGTAGCAGAATGGTCAGCCGCATCGCAATTATTGTGGTGACTTTGCCGGTTTGCGGCCGAAAATGATCGAATTCGGATTCCGTTCCAGGAACTCAGAGAGACGCTGCAGGGCGTCAGCGGCTGAGCCGATTTGCGATAACGTGCTGTCCAGTTGATAACGAAAACTTGAGTTTGAGCTCAGCATTTTATCAAGGTTACGCGTTGCTTCTTCCAATTGAGCCATCGTTTTCTTGGCTTCTTCTAAAGTCGGGTTCAGGTTTGCCGAAATCGGATCAAGCTCGTTCTGAACCTTCTTAAGGGTAACATCTAACTGATCAAACGCGGTCTTAACGCTGGTTAGCGCGCCTTTTATTTCGGGACCGTTCACCAGATTGTTGACGGACTTCCCGATTCCCGCCAAATCCAATTCATCAATGCCAGTCTTGGCGCTCAAAATCAAAGCTTGCAGGTCTTTCGAGATCGCCAGAAAATCGACATTCCCGAGATTAGTGAACGCCTTGGTTACATTCGTTAAAATCGCCTCGATATCGGAAGGTTGTACCGGGATCTCAAGCGCATTGTCAGCGGGGTTTTCGTGGTAGGTAAACGGAGCGGCATCCTTAATGAAATCAAGTGAGACGAACAATTGGCCGCTGATCAAGCTTTCGAAATCCAAACGGGCGCGTAAACCCTGCTCTATGCGTTGCTTGGTGCCCTCCACATCAAAAAGGTTAAACTGCGAACCGCCTGGACCGAAATCTCTATCAAACACGGTTTGGTCGACTTGATAGAAGACCTTCGCGTAAACAGGTTGATCCTTTCCGCCTACACCTAACAGAACCCGCGTCACTTTACCGATGGTGACCCCTTTAAATTTCACATTAGAACCGACCGAGATTCCGCTCACCGACTGAGCAAAGTAGGAAACATAAGTTTGTTTCTTTGCAAATAGATCGGCAGAGCCAAAGAAGAACACAGCGCCAATCGCGATAAGGATCGCCCCAAGAACAAACACTCCGATCAATGTGGGATTGGCTCTTGTGCTCATTTTGATTCTTTTCCTGACTGGCCCCGGAGCAGAAACGCCCGAACCTTAGGATCGCTTTTACCTTCCTTCACTAACTCTTTAGGATCACCTTGCACCAGCATCCTCTTGGTTTCGGCGTCGAGAAAGATAGCCGTATCCGCGATGGCAAAGATGGAAGGCAGTTCATGGGTCACCACCACCACAGTGGTCCCCAGGCCGTCACGAAGTCGGAGGATTAGATCATCAAGCCGACGAGAGCTGATCGGGTCCAACCCGGCGGACGGTTCATCGAAGAAGAGAATCTCTGGATCGAGCGACATCGCTCGCGCTAAACCGGCGCGTTTGCGCATGCCACCGCTGATTTCCGAAGGGTAAAAATCCTCAAAACCTTTGAGTCCTACTAAGGAAAGTTTAAGCGAACTTAGCTCTCGGATCTCGTTACCGGACAGCTTGGTATACTCCTCCAATGGTAGAGCAACGTTCTCTGCCAGCGTGCGCGTGCTCCATAAAGCGCCACCTTGATACAAAACACCAAATGACCTTTGGACCTGCTCCTTTTCGTCCTCGCTGGCTTTGGCAAAGCTCCTTCCGTGGTAGTAAATGTCTCCTTGCTCGACTGGCTTCAAACCGATCAAATATTTTAGCAACGTACTTTTGCCGCAACCGCTTCCCCCCATGATCACAAAGACCTGCCCAGGCTGCACTGTAAAACTAATATCCCGCATTACCACATAAGAGCCATAGTTCATCACGAGGCCGCGCACTTCGATGGCGGGAGGCGGTGCAGCTGTTGAACCGCTTTGCGTGGTGGGATTGTCCCCATCGGATGTAGGTAGGCTCTCTTTTGTATCCACTTAAATTTGAATGCCTGGCCTGCGTCGCTAAAAAAACACGCCCATTTTTGAGCGGCGCAAAACCTACAGCTTCAACACATCTAGTAATACGTCAATGATTGCGTCGGAAAGGACGATCCAGGTGATAGCGAGCACCACCGCCGACGTCGCTGCATTCCCCACCGCAGCAGCGTTGTTCTGGCAATTCATACCGCGCTGGCATCCGGTTAAGGCTACGATCACTCCGAAAATGGATGCTTTGACGACACCAGTGATGATGTCCTCTAGCCCCATCGATCCGACGGTCTGATTCCAATACTGAACTAAACTAATATGCAGGACACCAAGCCCAACCACGGCGCCACCGGCAATTCCCAGTAAATCGGAATAAAAACCGAGCAGCGGCATCATGAGAAAAAGTGCCACCGTTCGGGGCGAAACCAAGAAATCCATCGGCGATATGGCCAGCGTATCAAGGGCATCGATCTCTTCGGAGACTTTCATACTGCCTATTTGCGCGGCAAAGGCAGCGCCCGTCCGGCCGGCCATAATCACGCCAGTCATAATCGCGCCCATTTCTCGGGCCATGGCGACTGCAACCAGGTTCGCCACGTAAATACCGGCTCCGAATTGCCTTAACTGAATTGATGCAACAAAAGCTAGAATCAGTCCGGTCAAGAAACTGATGAGACCAACGATGGGCAGTGCATGAGCGCCGGATTCCTCCAGCGTTAGCCAAAAGAGCCGCCAGTCGACTTTCCCTTTGCCGGTGACAATTCGCCAAAGGCTAAGAACACACTCGCCGATGAAAGCGGCGGCAGCAGTGAAAGCGCTCGTTTGACCAATAGCCCAGGCTCCGATCCGATAGAGGAATGAAACCTGGCCGCCGCGACGGCTTGTGGTTTCAGCTTCCGGTACCGCTTTAGCCAGCGCTATTAGACTACCGACTCCCTCAGGAAGAGCCTGCAAATCAAGCGCGACTTGGTGTGCCTCGCACCACGCATCCACCTCAGAGAGAAAGAGGAGTAGGGCGCTGTCCCACGTTCCCAGGTCTTGACCGACGCAACGAATGCGCTTGACTGTCCCCGCCGACTCCACTTCGCGGAGGATGGTCGCTGGTTTAGGACGGACCGAGCCCTTGAGATTCCACGTACCCCCGAACGCGATAGTCGCTTCCTCGTCCTGAAGGCTAATTTTCGCAAACGCAGCCGGCGCCTCTTCAGATTCAGCAACAGATCTCATCGGTTTCCGTTTGGCGTTCGGCGCTCGGCGTTTGGCGTTTGGCGCTCGCCAGCCGCATCGCTATCTCGGGCTCATAATTATTTATGCGGGCACGCATTAGGCTGGTTCTCGGAGCAATTGTTTCGTCTAAGCGCGATGGCGATCCTGTAAAACGCCGAACGCCAAACGCCGTCCTGGCTTAGGCTTCCTCTTCTTCCTCTTCGTCTTCGGGGATGACGACCATTCCGGTGTTAGCATTGAAGTCCATCAAACCCGCGTAACGACCCCAGGCGATCATGGTCTTCAGGATTTTCTCCGGGTTCTCGTAGGGCAACGCGGCCGCAATATCATGCATGACCGTTTCCCCAGAAACCTCTTCCTGCACCTCTAAATAACCGAGAATGATGTGGAATAAGCGTAGCTTTTGCACCTGTTCGGCAAAGATTGTCTTCCGAGTTTGCCGATCCGACTCAAAGAAGCGTTTACCTAAATCCGTCAACTTCACCTCATCCTTTGGCGTATTTACGAATTCGAGAATCTCGCCGGCCTTCACAATGGCAATCGTCTCGCCGAAATCTCTACCGATCTCGTCAGAGACATCGTAGATATTGTCGAGATCAGGAGAATCATGAAGGATGCTGATCAAACCCAGGATCTGGTTAACGCCAACCGTCGGGATTGATTCCATGCGGGTTCGAGCCCGAGAGACTGGCTTCCCGGGAGCAGGCGGTGGTTCCGGCGGAAGATCGGGTAGCGCCTGTTGAGTAATCGTCTCGTGGATCACCTTCATGAGTCGCTGAAATTCCGGGTGATTCGAGTTCCGTGGATAGGGTAAATTATTCTCTAATATTAATCCGAGGCGGCCAGGGTGCGGGAATAAGATGCAAATGCGAGTCGCCATCTCCACAGCTTCTTCAATGTTATGCGTAACCATGAAGATGCTGGAAAGCGTGTTACTGGCCCCTCGCCACAACCCAACTACTTCCCCACGGAGACCTTCGGCGGTCAGCACATCGAGCGCACTAAATGCTTCATCGAGGCAAAGGATCTTAGGCTCGGATACCAGCGCTCGCGCGATTCCGACCCGTTGCCTCATTCCACCCGAAATCTCCCGGGGGAATGCTGAGTGATAGTTATTAAGACCGATCAAATCGATTGCCTTTTCTACCGCCTCCGATTTTTGCGCACGCGTTAGATTACGTTTTGCGATTAGCCCGACCTCAACGTTTTGCTCAACTGTAAGCCAGGGATAGAGCGCGAAAGTCTGAAACACGATCGAAGCGTACGGGTTCACGCCCACCAACGGTTTATCGTAACAAAGTACTTGGCCGGAACTCGGCTCGGTGAGACCGGTCAGGCAACGCAGCAGCGTCGACTTGCCGGAACCCGACTGGCCTAACAAGGCGAACAATTCGCCTTCGTGGACCGCCAGATCGATCTGGTCAAGCACCTTTAGTTCTCGACCTTTACCTAGATGGAATGTCTTAGAGACACTTCTCAATTCGGCAATCTTTAATGCCTTAGTCGGACTGGTCTCCGGGTACGATTTTAGCTCGGTGCTCATCAGCCGCTAGTCCAGGTGAAACCGTTTTTCAGCGTAACGATATAGTCGCCGCCAAACCAGGTTATTAATAACAACCACAAAGAGGGCCATTACGCCAGTGCCACAAATCAAGGCCGCGGTGCCTGTCCCTTCGGGCTGCGCACTAACGTCCGCAATGTAAGCACCTAATCCGGTCGCTCTTATCGTTTTATCTCCCCAAGTGGCTACCTCGGCTAAGATCGTCGCATTCCAGGCGCCACCGGCGGCAGTGCAGGCGCCAGTTATCCAAAAGGGGAAAATGGCTGGGAGAATGAGCGTTTTCCAAAGCGGCCACCCCTTGAGCCCATAGTTCTTAGCCGCCTCTTTCAAATCATTGGGAATTGCCATCGCACCAGCGATTACGTTGAACAAGATATACCATTGGGCACCGAGCGCGATCAGCAGGATGCACCCCCAATTCATGTCTATCTGATAGATGACAAATAGGGGCACTACCAAGGCAAAGGTCATGTTGACCGGAAACGAAGCAAAAATCTGGACCAAAGGCTGCGCGACGCGAGCCGCCCGCGGGTTGGATCCGATCCAGACGCCAATGGGCGTCCAAATCAAAGTCGAGAGAATCGTAACCGCCAGCACGCGCCCCAAGGTTACGAAGCCAAGGCCAAAAATGTGCACGATCTCGTCGAAAGAGATTCGGTGATACACCGCGTCAAAGCCCGCGCGCGCTCCGATCAACACTTCCAAGACCAACCCGACCAGCAGCAAAATACCGACTACGCGCCAAAAATAGCCGGTAGAGCGATGCGGTCTTTCGAGATCTTCAGTCCGTTTAGCAATCAGTCGTCTTTGAATATCCTGATAGCGATCGGCCAGCGGGATTAAAACGCTCTCGGTAACCCATTGGAAAAGGTAAGTTCGGCGGATCAAATTGTAGAACCAAGAGGTGGGCGGATGTGCCGATTCAGTGAGCTCCATCTTGAACTTGTCCGCCCATGCTAATAGCGGTCGCCACACCAGTTGATCGGTCGCGATGATCACAAAAAGCATCGTCACCACCGCCCAGAAAGCGGCCCAACCGTCACCTTGGTTAACCGCAGCAAACATGAACGAGCCCAGGCCAGGCAACTGAACGTTCTTGCCCATCACAGCGATAGCCTCGCTGGCGCTGACCGCAAACCAACCCGCGCCGAAAGACATCATCGAGTTCCAGATCAGGCTGTGCATCGACGCTGGAACTTCCAATTTAGTAAAACGCTGCCAACTGCTGAGCCGATAGTTCGTGGCAGCCTCATGCAGATCTTGCGGAATCGTCACCATTGAGTGGTAGAACCCGAATGCCATGTTCCAAACCTGTCCGGTGAAAACGGTGATGATGCTCGCAAATTCCGGCCCTAATAGATTCCCGGGGAAAAGCGAGACAAAAAAGGCCATGAATACAGTCAGAAAACTGAGTACCGGAATCGACTGCATTACATCCATGAAGGGAAGAATGATTGAGCGGGCAATGGGGTTTTTTGCCGCCGCATAACCAACCGAGAAAGTAAAAAGAAGCGAAAAACCGAACGCGATCCACATGCGAATCAGCGTGCGAGCCGCGTAGTACGGGATGTTCACCAGGTCGGTGGAAATCGGCAAAGGCTGGCTGGCATCGAAATGGACTACCATGCCTTCGCTTGATTTCAGGATGGTCCACAGCAAACCGAGGATCGCGGCCAGAGCGACAATATCGATCCATCCCAAAGATCGCCGGCCGTCGGGTGCTGAGAGCTGGGTCGCAGTGAACTTCATTTTCGGGTGCTCTATGGACAGGGCTGCTCGGCTTTGCAAGTCCTAAGTTCGACACTGCTCGGGCGAAGCGCCGCAAGACGTGAAAAGTGAAAAGTGACAGGTGAAAGGTGTCATTGCGCATCGGCCCAGGCGGTCTGAGCCTCGTCCTTTCACCTTTCACTTTTCACGTCTGTCCAGCCGCCTCGCCCTACCAATCTCTACTTCCATGCCAAGAAAAGCGCTCCGCACACAATCAGACATACCCCGACGCTTTCTCGGGCTGAAAGCCGCTCCCCTAGAAAGAGCACCGAGATCACGATTGCAACTACAACACTGAGCTTGTCAATCGGAGCGACCTTTGCCACTTCACCGACCTGCAAAGCCTGAAAATAGCAAAGCCACGATAGACCAGTCGCGATGGCCGATAGAAACAAAAATAACCAGGACCGCACCGGCAACCGGAGTAAATCGCTGGCTCGAGAGGTGCTCAACGCGATACCCCAAGTAATGACCAGAATAATAGAGGTGCGGATAGCCGTCGCCAGATTCGAGTTGATGGAGACAACCCCGATTTTCGCGAACACGGCCGTTAACCCGGCAAATAGCGCGGACAGAAGAGCCCAGAGGAGCCACTGCATGGTGGTATGACGCGTTATCGTGGTGAGGGGCTTGAGATGGGTCGAAAGTAATCAGTAATCAGTAAGTCAGTAATCAGTGATGTCTCGTAAGACTCGCGCTGAACAGGCCGGCATCGGAAACAGAGGCGTACTTGAAGCATTAGCCGGAGAATCGCTTATTTCTGAACGAGAAAACCACTGAATACTGACTTACTGATTACTTTTCGACCTACCCCTCAAAGTTGTGCTCCGGTGCCCAGCGCCGCCAGATGCATCACCTTCTCTTCCGTCGCTTCAGCTCGGGCGACTTGGCCAGTAAGCCGGCCGTGGCGCATGATTAAAATGCGATCGGCCAGGGCGAGTACTTCCGGCAAATCGCTGGAAATCACTAAAATGCCCATGCCTTCGCGTACGAGTTCATCAAATAACGCGTAGATCTCCGCCTTGGTGCCGATATCGACCCCGCGTGTCGGTTCGTCCACAATCAGAACGGTAGGTTGAACCGCCAACCATTTTGCCAGCAAAACCTTCTGTTGGTTTCCCCCACTCAGCAGTCCGGTTCTCTGATCAAAACTCGGGGTCCGTACTCGCAATCGATCGACATATTTGCCGATCAAATCATTCTCGGCACCGTGATCCACAAATGGCCCGCGGGCCAACCGTCGCAAAGCCGCGCTGGAAATGTTCGTGCCTACCCCTGCTCCAAGAACCAGGCCCATCGTTTTGCGATCCTCCGGAACATAGGCAATCCCGGCGTTCACAGCATACTTCGGTTGACGAAAAACCGCTTTCTTGCCTTTTAACCAAACTTGTCCTCGATCAGGCGGAGGTGACCCAAAAATACCTAGCGCCATCTCCGTTCGACCCGCACCGATCAGCCCCGCCATTGCGACAATCTCTCCCTGCCTGACGTCAAATGTTACACCTTCATATTGACCCTTCCGGGTCAGATCCTCGACCCGCAATACCACCTCGCCTTTCGGTTCGACCAGATTGCGATGAAAGGCCAGTAACTCGCGCCCAACCATCATTCGAACCGCCTCTGCCTCAGTCGTCTCTTTGGTTTTAACCGTCCGGACATGTTTTCCGTCGCGTAAGACGGTCAGGACCTGGCAAAGAGAAAATACCTCCGGCAACCGATGAGAAATGTAGAGGATCGTGACGCCGTGTGCTTGAAGGTCGGCGATCACTCGAAAGAGAATAGCAGATTCGACTTCAGATAGGCTGGAGGTGGGCTCATCCAAAATCAATAAGCGGGGATTCCGGATCAAGCTCTTGCAGATCTCGATCAGTTGCTGCTGCGCGACCGTCAAATTCCGAATGATGGTATCGGGATCGAAGTGGATACCCAGACGCTGGAACACTTTGAACGTACCCTCGCGTAACTTCGCTCGATTCAAGAAAACACCGCCCGTACAAGGCTCGGATCCAAGAAAAATATTCTCAGCGATCGATAGGTTCTGCGCCAGATTCAGTTCCTGATAAACGATGGCGACGCCTTTAGCTTGAGCCTCCGCCGGATTGACGAACCTGACCTTTTCGCCGAATAGCTCGAGCTCACCAGCATCGGGTTGGTGAACCCCCGCGATCACCTGCATCAAGGTGCTTTTACCCGCACCGTTTTCGCCCATGACCGCGTGAATCGTTCCCTCTTCAACCTCGAAAGACACATCCTGTAACGCCTGAACCCCAGGAAAGTGTTTGGAAATGCCTTGGATCTTCAGGATAGCGGGCATGGAGGGCGGTGTGGGAGAGCGGCACAGCATCCGGTACTTGGCGGCCACAGGTCAATAGCGAAGGTGCTGCGGAGGAGCTAGGAGCTAGAATCTAGGAGCTAGGAGAGGTGCGTTTGCGAGGGCGGCAGTTGCTGCAACGGATGAGACTTATGCGACCTATGGGACTAATAGGACCTGACACATGAAGTCCCATTGGTCCCATCCGTTGCAGTCCTCGCAGTGCCATAGCGTCGAGACGCTCAGACGTCCGCTTAACCCTCCTAGCTCCTAAATTCTAGCTCCTAGCTCCTATTTTTTCCCTTGCTTCTCTGCATAAAACTAAGAAAAAGGCTCTTTCAATGAGGTCGTACTCGCAGTATCTCGAGATCGTCTTGGGCGTATTGTTCGGAGGCAGCTCGGTGGCCATGGGCCAGGACGCGAAATCAATGCTGAAAGCGCCCGCCGTCTCCGCGATGGATCACGCCTCGGCCACTCCGACTCCAAGCGCAACCGCCTCTGAAGCTGAAAAGAGAGTCATTGAAGCCGAGAAAATTGCGCTTCAGGGCGCCGCAAATAAGCTCTGTGAGCAGATCCAAGTCGAAGAGAACGATCTATATCATCGCCTTAGCTTCTTAGAGAAACCGAGCCGACTCGATCCTAATTCCTACGCGTCGCTTGACGAGATCAATCAATGGCGGACGCTCCTTCAACAGTTCAAAGAAAAGGCCAACAAGGTCGAAGGTCTTTACCGCGGTCTCGAAAAGAACTTCGACGCGGAGGTGCGAAATTCAAAAGTGACTATCGATCCGGCAATCGTGTCCAAGTTCAAAACGGTCTTGCTGGGAATTTTCCCTTGGGACACCATCAACCGGAAAAGCTCTCTGCTGACTCAATACGCCGAAGACCACCAGAAGCTGTTGGATTTCTATCAGAAGAACTGGGGGACGTGGCGACCAGCCGGCAAAGATGGTAAAGCAGTGTTCGAGTCCGCCTCCTTAAACACAACCTACAATAAGCTCCGGGAAGACATTGTGTCCACCGGGCACCAACTCGAAGCAGAGTACCTCGCTATGACCCGATAACCCCCAGAAAATGCGTTCTTATATCATCATTATTGCCGGCTTGGTCTCCCTAGGCACCCAAGGTTTCACTCAGACACCACTCCTATCGCCTTCGCTTCCCGGCGCTCGCCGGAGTGTCTCACCAAGCCCATCGGCTGCCCAAAAAACTTCACCGTCAAAAGAATCCGAAGCGGAAAAAAAAGCGAGATTCCAAGAACTTACGGCCGTTCTAAAGGATCGCATCGCGGAAGCTACCGACAAGGTGATGAACAAAATTGTGGATCAAGAAAAGGATCTCCGGCTACGGCTTGGCTACTTCGAGAAGCAGGACCGCTTTGATCCAAACAACTTTGCCACCAAGGACGAAATCCAGGATTGGCAAAAATTAGTTGATCAATTCCAACAGAGCCGCGATCAAACCGCCAAGCTCTACGGAGATGCCAGCGAGAATCTGGAAACCGCGCTCTTAAACGAAAAAATAGCGCCCGCCCTGGCCTCAGCGATTCGAAAAGAGATCATCAGCACATTCCCGTGGGACGATATTGCCAAAAAAGACGATCTACTGACGAGCTACGTTGGCTACCATCGCCAGCTGCTAACCTTTTTCGATCAAAACTGGAAAACATGGAACTCGGCTAAACCTTTCTTCGCTGATCAAAAGACCGAGTCTGATTACGAAAAGCTTTGCCAACAGATCACGTCGACCGGCAAAGAGATCGATACCATCTACAAGAGGGACAACTTTTAGGGGGCGCCACCCGTGGAGCGTGCCTCGCTTGCGAGGCCGTGGTGAGCAAGGCAAAGATCGTGACCCAGTCCCATCTCTGTCCGCGCTGTATGTCATGACTTCTTCCTTCGCACAGATGAAAAAGGGCAGCCTACGATGCGCCTGCCACGCGGTCAGCCCTGCCCACCACGGCCTCCCAAGCGAGGCAGCGCTCCACGGGTTCCAACCAAGTTATTCTTCCGGCGGAATTGGAAACAAAAAGCAGGTGGTCGTGCCATGGGCATAAAGCTTGCCTTCTGCGTCCTCGAGTTTCCCTTCCGCGGTGGCCGTCCTTGAACCGGTATGAAGAGAGGTTCCGATCGCCCGCAATGCTCCCGTCGCGCCGGAGATCGGTCTCACAAAATTGACTTTAGTTTCGATAGAGGTTTGTCCCAGGCCAGGGCCCAAGGTGGAGTAAATGGCCAATCCCATACAAGAATCGAGCAAAGTAAGATGATAGCCTCCATGAACGATTCCCATGCCATTGTAGAACTGTTCAGAGGCCTCGCTCACTACAACCACTCTTCCAAACGCCACCTCCGCTATTCGCATGGGGATGACCGCCGCCATCGGCGGCCGAGGCAACTGACCATCCCGCATGGCTTCCACAATCTGGAGACCCGTTTTTTCTCGCATGATAGCACGCGGTAACAACCCGATGTTTGCATCAGTAGGCTTTTCCACCACAGCAACTTAGCACAGTTCACCGTTCGGCGTTCGGCGTTGGGCGTTCGGCGTTCGCAGCACCGAACTCATAAGTCTCATTCAGTCCCATGAGTCCCATGTCCTCGGCTCCCAACGCGAACCGGCACGAAACCGCCGACCGTCAAACGCCAACTAGAAACGTCAAACCGCTTGTCAACCGAACCGTCCTTACGCATTCTTACTGCCAAAGCATTACCCATTTATGCAGGTGCCTCTCCATGTTCCCCTCGAAGGCCCGACTGAAAAGAAGGGTTTTTTTATTCACGGTCCAATCGTTGCCATTGCTGAAGTCGTCTTAATCTTCCTGGCCTTAGGCTCGATCTTCTCAGTCGCGCTCACCCGACTAAGTAGCGGCTCAGTTGAAGGCGGTTCAGTTTCCGTTGCTCCGATTACCATCGGTTTACTGGTAGGGTTTGTCCTCCTCCTAATCGTTTTGGTGATCCTCCGCGGATTCCGGCTACTTCGCTCGGATCAAGCGCTAGTACTGTCCTCGCACGGGCGTTACCTCGGTACGATCCGCGGTGGCGGCTTGATCTGGACCAACCCCTTCATTTCTCGCCGCAAAGTTTCGCTACACGCCCACAGAAGCACGGTTCAACACCCGTTTGCTGGTATGCGATCGACGACTGCGGACGTTTCTTGGAAAGTGACCGACACATCCAAGGCGATCAACGTGGCCCATTACGACCAGAGCGTGAAACAGGCCATCGAGGATAGCTTGAGCGAGGTGGGAGCAAACGCGACCCCAGAGCAATTTAATACGGCGTTGACTCAACACCTTGGCGAAATCGGGGTCACCTCAACTAAGGTAGAAGTGAAGTCGGGCCGCGTCGCCCTTTAGCACCCCTCACGCCGCTTTCACCCGGATTCGATTGTTTCGGTCCGTGTTCGTCATGTACCCTGGAGGTAAGCAGTAAGCAGTAAGCAGTAAGCAGTAAGCAGTAAGCAGTAAGCAGTAAGCAGTAAGCGGTGAGCGGTAAGCAGTGGATCCCTTATCGATCATCAATTACTGATTACTGACCCACTGATTACTGACCCACTGATTACTGATTACTTCCTACGACGGGCGATAGATTGGCCGCGCAGAATGTAAACGCATGAGGCTTAAACTATTCCTGATTGCATTTGCGGCGCTTATACTAATGAGCTGTAGCCAGACCGAGGTCGGCAACACCACCGGACAGCCTCAACCAGCCGGTGAGCCGCAAGACAGCGGAGCCATGCCTCTAGAGAGTGGTTCGAGCAACCGACCGCTTCAGTAGCGGGCCCACAGCCGGGGCTAGGCACTAAAGCCGTACCACTTGATCAGATCTTTCTTGGTTTTTACGGGATAAGTCACGGGCTGCTCTAAGACAGAGTCTTGCCCGTTTAGATCGGTGACGGTGATTCGGAACGTCCGTTTCGCCGGAGCATTATCGAAAAGCCAAGGAAGCGCGCTTGCGCTTGGTTCTATCGCCCCGGTGTAACCGGTCCAGGCATTCGCCTCGACCTGCGGCGCTTGATCATTAACGAGAAGAACCGGCGATCCCTCGGTCACATCTTCTATTCGGATCGATCGCAGTTGCACCGGCTGTCTCAATTTTAGACCAAACGTCCAGCGCGCATATTTTTGGTTGTCCAAGAGGATCGCCGAAAGCTCAACGGTACCGACCGCAAACCGTTCGTTTTGGACCGGCGCATACGCAGGCCGGCCTTGACCGCCTTCAGCTGCCCCTCCGGAGCCCCCAGAACTTGACCCGCAACCCGTTACCAACGCCGTCAACGCCATGATCGCCGTGATCGCCGTCAACGGAAGAAAGACAGCGCGTCTGAATGCTTCTGCGATACTGATCAAACCGTTCCCGGGGTTCCTGATCGTTCCCGATCGTTTTCGCTCGTTCATCCTTGTGAGGGCTGGCCAAAAACTTCCTTAAAGAAGAGCTGCATTTGCGCCCACGCGCGGGCGGCTACCTCAGGATTATAGCCAACGCCATCCAAACCGGCAGCGCGCGCTTTGTCTGCATCCGGGTTCATGAAGGCATGAACCGCACCGGAATAACTGAGAAACTGGTAATCGAACTTGCCCTCGTCCATCGATTTTAAAAATTCCGCCCTCGCTTCCTCGGGAACTTTTGGATCGAGAGCACCTTGCAAGATCAGAAATTTCGCATGGTTTTTCTTAGCGGCATCGGCCGAGGCCGGTATCAGTGCGCCATGGAAGCTCACAATGCCTTTTAAAGGAGCTCCGCTATAGGCCAGAATCTGAGAACAAGCGCCACCAAAACAGAAGCCAATCGCGGCCAACTTTGAATCATCGGTCAATCCTGTCTTTATCAATTGATCGTAGGCCGCTTGCACTCTTTCGCTCATGGCAGGCTTCCCCGCCACAGCCGACGCCAGCTCCTGCGCCTTGTGGTGATCGGTCGTGATCTGGCCATCACCATACATATCAGCG
>JAFAIO010000005.1 GCA_019236675.1 Verrucomicrobiota bacterium | reverse complement strand
TGGCTCAAGTGAAAATCAAAGATCCTTCCTTTCACAACTGGCATGGTCTTGCGCTGGCAGTACGCGAAAATGGCATCTCGGATTTTCCGCTTTGCAATAAAAGCTTTGATCTCTCTTATGCCGGTCACGATCTGTGAACAGCTTACCGTTATGAATCTCGAATCCAGTTTAACCCCTCGATCTGACCCAGGCGGACGGTCCAAGGAATTCAAACCTCCACACTTCACTCCGGCCGATGCCGTACCTAAGGCAAGCGTTACGACGCAGGTTTTACCGGATCGGCGGGTGACCTTTCGGTTGACGGCCCCTGGCGCGCGGCAGGTTTCGGCGCTGGTTGGGTTCTCGAACCCGCCAACGGTGACGGCGGTTCGAAATCCACTGAAAAAAGATGACCTAGGGCTCTGGGCAACCACCATCGGGCCGCTGAGGCCCGGCGTTTACGAGCTTCAATTTGACATCAGAAAGTTCTGCTAGAGGCGATCCTGCATAACTGGTTACCGCGATCGTTCGTGCTCCCTGTTTACGCGCAATCGCGACCGCATCAAGAACGGCCGTTGTGGCGCCAGAGTGGGAGAAACCGATTACCGCGTCATCGGGTCCAAGTAGGGAAGCAGACATCAACATCATATGTGGATCATCGTAGACACTCGTTTGAATCCCGATGCGAAGGAACTTATGGGAGACGTCGCGAGCGATTTGTGCCGAGCCACCAACTCCGTAAAAATTCCGTTGAGAAGCCCGGTGCAGGATATCTGCCGCCCGATCAAAGGCGTCCATATCCAAAATTGCTAAGGTTTCTTCGAGTGCTTGGATCGCGCTTCGGAAGACCTTCTGCACGATCTGTTCTGACGAATCTTCCGGCGAAAGATCCTGGTGAAGATCAGCAGTAGGCAACCTGATGTATTCGGCAACACCGGCACGGAAGTCGCGGAATCCGTTAAACCCAAGCTTTTTTGAGATCTTAGCCACCATGGCTTCGGAAACTCCGGCGCCTTCAGCGACTTCTTTGATCGAAGTTGTCTCGTCGAAGTGATCCCGTTTAAACACCGATTCCACCACTTTGACCTCTAGTGGGGTCAAGGATGGAAGCGCCATTCGAATTCTAGGACCGACTGCTTTCGGATCCGTACCAGCCATATCAATCTTTGAATCACATTACACCATGAATCGGCGTTGCGACTGGGCTCGAGCGGCCGAAATGAAAGCAGGGGGTAGTCGCACAGTGTGAATCTATGCGCCGAATACGCAGACATCGTTCACACGACTTCGCTTTTCTACTACCTGCAACAAGGCGTTCTGGCAGTAGTCGACCGGGCGGATTACAGTCTGAGGCTCGAGGTGAAGGCTCATGAAGATCCCGGGTTGCTGGATTATTTCGAACAGATCATCGGAGATAAGACCCTAGATGGAATTATCATTGTTCCACAGTATCGTCGGGATTACCCCTTTCTTTACCCGCTGCAAAAGCATGGTTTTCCGTATGTCATGATGCGGCCGGCGTGCTTTGGCCGGGACGTGAATCATCTGGACCTCGAGAATTACCATGGCGGGCAATTGGTCGCTCAGCTTTTTGCGCAACGCGGGTGTTCCAGAGTGGCAATGATCAACGGACCTGAGACTCACGTCGACGCGATTGAGCGTGAACGCGGATTTTTTGAGGGATTAGTGGCTGCTGGTATCAAAAAGGTCACCAAGCGCTACGGGGATTTTACTGTGCCGAGTGGATCCATTGCTATGCAGAGCATCATGAAAGATTTTACCCCGGACGCGATCTTCTGTGCGAACGACTACATGGCTGCCGGGGCGATAAAGGTCCTCCGGGCGCACCGGCTGAAAATTCCAGATGATGTCGCGGTGGTCGGTTACGACAACACAGACTTGTGCTTGGCTTTGGATCCGACTTTAACCACCGTTGATTATCGGGCCGAGGAGGTCGGCCGATGTCTGGCTACTGGTCTCCTGGATTTGGTTGGGGGCAAAGTCAGATCCTTGGGCATGGCCGTCCGACCGTTGCTGGTGGAACGGGAATCACACCAGAAGAAATGACCGATAACAAATGACAGATGACAAATTGGCTGGCGGGGCCGACTCGCATCGGTCATTTGTCATTTGTTATCGGTCATTCTCCAAGAAGTGGCGCCAAGTACCGGAACAGGACGGTCTTCAACTCTTTGATGCCCTCCTTCTGTTGCTTCGGTAACGGCGATGCGCAGGAATGATTTGACGAGCTGAACTGAGGTGGCGGCGGCCCGGTTGATCTCGGTTCGATTTGCCTTGGGACAACGGGCTTGAAACAATGCTGCCAGGCTCTTCTCTACGTGTTGTTTTAAGCCATCGAGGCTTGCCGTGAGTTCATCGGAGATGACTGATCCGGTCAAAAGAGCTTCGAGGCCAGGTCCCTGGCGGTTAAGCGAAATAAACGGGTCGACCACGTGTGAGATCAACTCTGCGAGTGGCCCATGGGCGGAGGCGATATCGAAGGCTAAGCCCGAACCAACAGGTTGGAAGGCGGTTCCGGGGCAGACCGCGCTAGTAACCGGAGCTACCGGACTGCTCGGGAGTAATCTCGTTCGCAAGTTGGCAGAAAAAGGAGTCAAAGTCAGAGCTTTGGCTAGATCCAAAGAGAAAGCGGAAAAACAGTTTCGGGTCCTTAGGACTAGAAATTGTAGTGGGCGACATCAATGATCCGAAAACATTTGTAGTAGATCGGTTACCGGGTCTCGACGTGATTTTTCATACGGCGGCCTATTTTCGGGATAACTATAAAGGCGGCAAACATTGGGACCAACTCTATACCACGAACGTGGTCGGAACAGCGAATCTTCTGAATGAATGTTACCAGGTTGGAATTCGCCGGTTCGTGCATATCAGTTCCACAGCGGTGTTGCGAGGTCGTCCCGGCGAAGTAACAGATGAGACGAAGTTGCGGCTAGAGAGCGAGTCTGATGACTATCAACGAAGTAAAATTCTTTCTGATCAGGAAGTGTTTAACTTTTTAGCAGCGCATCTGGATTTTTGGGCGGCATTCGTTTTACCTGGTTGGATGCATGGCCCAGGCGATAGCGGACCAACTTCTGCCGGCCAAACCGTGCTCGATTTCTTGAAAAGGAAAATGCCCGGAATTCCGCCCGGATCGTTCTCAGTGGTGGATGCGCGGGACGTAGCTGAGGCGGCCATTCTTGCCGCTGAGAACGGAAAACGCGGCGAGCGTTATTTGGCGGCCGGCCGAACCGTAACCATGGAAGACCTAAAAGCCTCAGATAGCTTTAGACGGTTAAGTGGTGAGGCTCTTCTCCTTCGCGGGCCCTTTGCGTGAGTCATCGATGCCAGCACTTAGAAATCGTTCGCCCAATCAAATCCCAACTCTAGCAAGCTGTTCACTTGGTTGTTTAGTATGCTGCTCAATCTTGTATGTATCCTTTGGCTTTCCGATTCCCAATCACCGCCATGAAGAGCGACCCAAGCTGTGCGGCCACTGTGACTAAGGAGGCCGTCTGCACAGACGACAAGCAGATCAACATTTAGGAGGGCCATCTTTTTCTGCTCGTCGACTTTGACGATCCGGGTCAAAAGGGCGGGTTTAGGGATCACAGTTTACCTCCGTGTCTGTTTCGCCGGCCGATTATCCTCGGGTTTGGTTTGGGCGTTTCAACCTTGCTGAACGAACGTCTCGCTCGTTCGTACAAGTCGAGCACGGATTCTTGACAGACCGGCCGAAAGTCGTCATACCATCGGCTGATCGCACGAAATTCGCCTGATGTTGTACAGGTGACGACTTCGTTTATCGTGGCTCGGAGCTCAAGCACCGATTCGGCGGTGGCAACCGGTACGGCAATCACAATCTGCGCTGCACGATGAAAACGCAAAACGGTTACCGCCATGCGGAAGGCGGAAAAAGTCGAAATCCCGTCGTCTACCAGGATCACCGCCTTATCCACAACTTTAAAGTGCCGTGCACCTCCACGGTAGAGGGTATCGAGTCGCTGCGATTCTACTGACTCCGTTGCGATTAATGCATCGATCGTCTCGGCCCTTACATTTAGCCACCGAATTAATTCATAACTCAGTATATGCGTACCATCAGCGCAGACAGCTCCCATTATTAACGCCGGGTTTTCGGGGACGTGAAGATGACGAATAGTTAAGATATCAAACGGAGCATTTAATGCATTGGCAATTTCATACCCTACCGGCACCCCGCCCGGTGGCAAAGCCACCACGGCTACATCCTTTCGATTCGCATAGTGGCTTAGCTTCTCAGCCAGCAGTTGACCGGCTCTAGACCGATCTGGAAATCGTACATCGGATTCCTTGTTTTTGGCGATAGACATCGGAATGTGGGATCCGGGCATAGGAGATCAACTATGGCCAACACCGAAATCCGGCTTCACGGAATTTGGCCAGGTGCAATCTTCTTTTGCGGCTCAGCGCGTTTGGTAGCGAACATCCGATTTAGCTGCCGATCGTTCGGCGAGTAAATGGTTCTTCGAAGATGGACAACATCTAACCTGGATGGCTAAAGTCTTTTTATTGCGGGAGGGGCTATCTGTAAGATTTCGTGGACGTGTAGCATCCTGAGACGGGCATAATCTACTTCAGTCCCGCTTGCAGGCGGACCAGCTCCTGCTTGCTGCAAGATGACGTTAACCGCCGTGTCGACTTGATGGTCTGCGACGATTAACTCTATTTTGATTCCGGAATCCAAAGAGGCAACGGTCGCCTCCGCGGGGCGGATTGAACCCGCGTGGATTTCACCTTGCAGGACGTCCGTCAAGGTTAACTTACCGCATACTTCGAGGCGGTCGAACTCAGCGCGGACCGCATCCACCCGGGATTGAGTAATGACCGCCTCGATCTTTTTCACATGGGGGCAAAACATGTCCGGCGACAGCTAGGAATACTCGCCTTGCATTGGTCATTACATGCCATTGGTTGCCAATCGTTGAATTTGCGCTTCGGAGTCCGGCGACGAAGACGACACCTTTGATGGAGACGGGCCACAGGCGATCGTTTGGCATGAGGAAGCAATATCCGCTTTTCGGAAAAATTGGGAAACAACTGGGGTGCCGAGGGGGGCTTTCGGCTATTCGTAAATCACTGACGAGCCTCAGGCGAGTTAGTCACAGTCACAAGTCACCAGCGGATGGTGAGGCCTGGGGAAAACAAGGCCGCCATACGCCCAGCGGCCAACTTGAGCTGGACCGACACTATATTTTGTTACCCTGGCTGTCTGACGCAGTTTTACTTTCATATTATCTTGCTAGAAGGAAGATGCACAAATCGGGCCAAGTCGCTGTCTCACTGGGGGTTGCGAATCAACGAGCTATCGGTCGCCCGTAGACGGGTTGCGGGTTGCAGGGTTCTGGTTGCGACTTGCGGCGGTGGAGCTGTGGATATAAAACGCCCTGGAACCCAAGTCGAGGACGAGGAGGACGAATGGGAGGGCGACCGAACGCCTTGAAAATCGTGTTTGCGCGCTACATTAAGAAAAAGAGGCGGTCTCCTGGATCCTGGATTCTGAATTCTGGCTCCTAAGAACCAGCTCCTCTACGGTATGCCTACGCAATTCAGGGATTACTACGAGACGCTCGGCGTCAGCAAAACTGCGACCGCGGATGAGATCCGGTCTGCTTATCGGAAGCTGGCGCGAAAATATCATCCGGATGTCGCAAAGGACAAAAAGGAAGGCGAAGAAAAAATTAAGGAGATCAATGAAGCTTACGAGGTTTTAAGTGATCTCGAGAAGCGGAAAAAATACGACGCGCTAGGAGCGGCCTGGCAAAGCGGCGAGTTTGCCGGTGCTCCGGGAGCTGCAGGAGCACCTGAGGGCTGGACCTTTCGGCAGGGGCCGTTCGAAGAAGGCGCCGAGTTTCATTTCGGTGGTACCGGTTTCAGCGACTTTTTCGAACAATTTTTTGGCACTCGACGATCTTATGCAGGCGCCCCTGACTTTGATGTTGAGGCTGAGACAGCGCGCCGTCCGCGGAAACGCGACGTTGAAGCGGACATGCTGGTAAGCCTTTCCGAAGGGCTACATGGTTCGACTCGGACGATTACTTTGCAACGCGGGGATCAAACTGGTCAGCCGGCCAAGACGGACACTTATAAAGTAAAAATCCCGGCCGGGATTCGGGAGGGGCAGCGGATCCGGTTAGCCGGCCAGGGAGAAAATGGGGGTGATTTGTTTTTACGGATTTCTTTCCAAAAGCATCCCGATTTCCGTTGGCAAGACGCGGATCTTTACTACGACCTGGAGCTGGCGCCTTGGGAAGCCGTGTTGGGTTCGAGCGTGAATATACCGACGCTGAATGGGCAAGCGAAGTTGAAGGTGCCGGCCGGCACAATCAACGGAGCGACTTTTCGCCTTGCCAACCTCGGGTTGACCCGCTCGGATGGAAAGCGCG
>JAFAIO010000441.1 GCA_019236675.1 Verrucomicrobiota bacterium | reverse complement strand
GTCCGCCGTAGCTTTCGCTTTATGCTCAAGGTCGGCCTCGCAAGCGAGGCAGCGCTCCACGAATAGCGATTGCGAAGGCGGAAGGGCGATCCGCGTCGAGCACGAGGACAAGGACGATAGAAACCTCGTCGTCGCCGATTGATACCTTGGTCTAATAGATCTCGCACCGCGTTTAGGATAATTGCTTAACATCACCACAGAGAACCTCGGCAGAGGAATCCATTATGACTAACGATAAACTGTTATACACGGCCCGAGCGCATACCACAGGCGGACGGGACGGCGGCGCTTCGCGCACCGACGATGGGAGACTCGACGTAAAATTGTCTTTGCCCGGAGGCCCCGGGACGGGCACTAACCCTGAACAGTTATTAGCGGTCGGTTGGTCTGCCTGTTTCCTTAGTGCGATTAAGATAGCCGCAGCGAAAGCGAAGGTCAGACTTCCGGACGAAGTTGCGATTGATCCCGAGATTGAACTTCATACCGGGGACAGCGGCTACTTTCTAAAAGCGCGTTTGAATGTCAGCCTGCCGGGCATCGATCGAGTAACTGGCGAATCTCTCGTGAACGAAGGGCAACATCTCTGCCCTTATTCGAAAGCCATGCACGGTAACATCGAGATAACCTATACGCTGGTCTGAGATAATCGTCCTCGTGCTTCGTGCTCGTCCTCGTGCTCGATTTGGTACGTGGGGTGACGACCAAACTAAGCCGGGATTCAGAATGGCATAATAGCCACAGTGGCCAACACAGACCGGGGACTAGAAATGGGGTTCAATTCGTCCACGAGCACGATAAAACTCCTTGCGAACAAGGCAGCCCTCCTAAACCAACAGCAAACTGCCAACCGATAACCACCAGCCATGTCACTCAGCTATGACAAGGAGATCACGGCCCTCCTGGTGATCGATCCCTATAACGACTTTATTTCGGAGGGGGGTAAAATATGGGATCGCATCAAAGGGGTAGCTGAAGCTAATCACTGTGTTCCTAATATGTTGCGAGTCCTGAATGCAGCGCGACAGGCAAAGCTTCAGGTCTTCTATGCGATGCATCGTCGGTACCGTCCGGGCGACTACGAGAATTGGAAGTACATTGCGCCGATTCAGAAGGGAGCATGGACGCGTAAAACCTTCGAATACGGCACCTGGGGTGGCGAATTCCGTTCCGAGTTCCAACCTACGCCGGGCGAGATCGTCGTTGCAGAGCATTGGTGTTCCAGTGGATTCGCTAACACCGATTTGGATTTGCAGCTAAAGAGGCACGGCATCGATAAGCTCATCGTCATTGGACTGATTGCGCATACCTGCATCGAAGCGACCGTTCGCTTTGCTGCCGAGCTCGGCTACGAGGTCACGGTGATAAGAGACGCCACGGCGGATTACACCGATGAAATGATGCACGCCGCCCTCGACATCAACCTGCCGAATTACGCCAACGCGATTGTCACAACGGCTGAGATCGTCGACGCGATCTCGCAGTTAAGGCGATAAAGCACAATCTGTCGGTCATTATCCCTGGCCATTAGGACGACCAGGGAGGGCTCAATATTGACAAAAAACGGTTAGCGACGGGACTATTTCGGGGGCTATCTCCGTTTTGATGTCCGAGTCGTCCCCCTTGCAGAGAACATCGCAGCAGAGGCCCTGGTATCGGGTTCTCTACATTCAGGTTCTTATCGCGGTGGTCATCGGCATTCTGATCGGGTGGTTCTTCCCTGATGTTGGTAAAGCGCTCAAGCCTTTAGGAGACGGTTTTGTGAAGCTCGTCAAAATGATCATCGCCCCGATCATCTTTTGCACGGTGGTTCATGGGATCGCGTCCATGAGCGATATGAAACGGCTTGGGCGGATTGGGCTGAAGGCTATTGTTTATTTTGAAATTGTGTCGACTGTGGCCCTTTTCATCGGATTGATCGTGGTCAACCTGATGCGGCCCGGGGCCGGATTTAATATCGACCCAGCGACCCTGGACCCGAAAATCGGCAAAACCTATGCCGAGCAAGCGCACTCGCTCAACGCCACTGATTTTCTTTTGAATGTTATCCCAACCTCTTTTTTTGATGGGCTGGCCAGAGGCGACATCCTGCAGGTGCTTTTGATCGCGGTCCTTTCCGGCTTTGCCATCTCATTCATGGGAGAGGCCGGACGACCAGTTCTTGGCTTCGTTGGACAAGCGGCAAAAGTTTTCTTTGGGGTCATGCGAATCATCGTCAGGGTTGCCCCACTGGGCGCCTTGGGAGCGATGGCGTTTACCGTTGGAAGCTATGGCTTAGGCGCGCTCACAAAATTGCTCGCTTTGATGGGTGGTTTTTACCTCACCGCGATCATATTTGTTGTTCTAGTCCTCGGGACCATCGCTGCTTACGCCGGTTTTTCTATCTTTCGGTTTATCAGCTACATCAAAGAAGAACTGTTCCTGGTCCTGGGTACAAGTTCCTCAGAAACCGCTTTGCCGGGCATCATGGAGAAGATGCGACACCTTGGTTGCTCGGAGTCAACTGTCGGCTTGGTGGTTCCCGCTGGGTACAGCTTTAACCTGGATGGAACGAATATTTACATGACGATGGCAGCGATGTTTCTTGCTCAAGCTACCAATATTCATCTCGACCTTGGGCAACAGCTAACACTTCTTGTGGTTGCCATGTTATCCTCCAAAGGAGCCACTGGAGTAACCGGCGCCGGATTTATCACTTTAGCCGCGACGCTCGCGGTCGTTCCCTCAGTCCCGATTCAATCGTTGGCGTTGATCGTCGGTATTGACCGATTCATGAGCGAATGTCGGGCGCTCACCAACTTTGTCGGGAACGGCGTGGCGACGGTAGTAATCAGTCGCTGGGAAAAAGAAATCTCCAAAGAGGAACTTAGAGCGAATCTCCGACATCAGCTAAGTCTGCAAGACAGCGCTGCTGAAGCACCGATAAAGGCAAAACCGCTAGCCGGGTGATCGCGGTTCGCTATTCAGGAATCGAATCTGCAATGCCAGCGATTCCAATGGATTTCGCGGGATTGCCCTGCGAAATGCATCGGTGAAACGAGGATGAGCAGGGGCTCATCCTTACTGACTACCGCCGCGTTTTAGATTAAGGGCGATCCTCCCCTGGCCCCGTTTCTTTATGCTCGAAACTAAGCCCGGCGTGATCGATGCGGAGCCCGTCTTTCGTCGCCCAAATAACTAAAGACACGGTGCAAACGAACAAAAAGATACAGACGCCCAACCAGAAATATTGCCAGAATCCGCCGGATTCCACGACGGTAGTCATAATCGCTGTAAAGATACAAAGCATCCCGGTTACAGCAAAACCGACTAGTTTCGCAATGGTTGTGGCTTCCAGAAATCGCGGTACAGGTTGGCCCGCTGCCGCCGGTTGCGAGGGGTTAGTGTTCATAGATCGGTTGCAACGCAGGTTGTGGGCCACACTCTATTCCTTGCCATAACTCACTGTTTTTCAGCCAGTTAGATCAAACATGCTTCAATGCTAGCCGGGGCTGAAGTTTCGGACGTCCGAAATTCGGGACCTTCTCTGGAGAACCCGGAAATTTCACCACAAAGACACAGAGGACACGAAGGTCTGACGGCAGAAATGTTGCTCGGTTTCTACTTCGAGCCGCAACAAAGGGACTTCAACGAGTCCGTTGACGAAGACCGTCTCGCGTTACCGCATCGGTCGCGATACGGAAAGCCCGTGCGAGGTGGTGCCAAAAACAAAGTTCTATCTTAGTGTTTAACCTTCGTGTCTTCGTGGTGAATTCTCAAGCCCGAGCCGGAAAGGACTGACTTACATTATTAAAACAAATTCTTGGGATGACTAAGCCGAAGGTCATTGCGACGAGGATTAGAATCGCACCGGTTGCGTCAGCCATGACCTGCAGAAAAAGCTCAGGACCAGCCTTTGTCCCCTCAGTAACTAGAATGGCCATTCCACCAGCCATCCGAAAAAGATAGGATCCCGGAATCAAGGAAACCACCGATGCGAAAGCGAGGCCTGCAAACGGCAGCCGCAAACGATCAGCAACTGGCGCCATGATGGCGCCTACGATCAGGCAAGCTATCAGTGCTCCGGTTGCCGGGTTCACGCCCGCTAGAGTAATCGCGCTCCATCGGCATCCGTGCGCGAGCATCCCGATCGCGATGGGAATCGGCAATGTCGACCATGACATATTGAAAAACGTCCCGTATGCCGCAACGGCGACTCCGGCCGCCAGCACATCATATCCAAGTGGTACGACCGCGGAGGTACCTCCAGGCGCTAGGCCGACACCTCCGACAGCAAGTCCCATCACCAATCCAGTGCAGATTGTGAGGGTGACTACACTGGCGAAAACGATGCGAGCGATGCCGAGTGGGATTCGAGCTCGAGCTAAATCCAGCGCGCCGTTCAAAAGATGTGGGCCTGGAACCAGGATCATACAGGGGCAGAGTGCGATAAGTCTCAGGTTAGAGCCTAGGTTCAAATAGGCCGCAATCGCTCCGGCGATGCCGGCTAAAACAGCGGCACAAAAAGGCTGTACGAAAAGATTCCGAGTTAACGTGGACAGCCATCTGCGCAAACAAGCGCCGGCGCCAGCAACCAGGGCAATCAGAATGAGGCTAGCTGGATGATCGACACCAAAGATAACTCCAAGAGCCGCCGCTCCGGCCGCCGCAAATATGGTGAAACGGGCCAAAGAAACCGGTCCCAATGCAGAAATTTCTTGTAGGACCGGCTGGGCTGCCGCGAGATCCATCTTTTCGTCGGACAGTTGATGGATCACGTTCATCGTTGCGCTGACTTTGCTCATGTCCACGCCGGCCGGCTCTACGGCGATCGTTTCGGAATAGGAGTCACCGTTGTTCTCCACGCGTACGGTCAGTTCCCCCCACTCGACAAAGATGGTAGCTTGGAGCCCCCCTGCGGTAGCTAACTTGTTAAGCGCGAAGACAATTTTCTCGGTTGTCTGTCCGTTCGCAAAAAGGAGCTTCCCGCTTCGTAACATTAAATCGAACGTCGCCGGCCGGGCCGGCGGGCGTCCCGGTTCATGAACAGGCACGTGCGAACCGTCATCTGTTAATTCGCCGAGCGGGTCTTTTTCCATCTAATTCCAGTATTCTTCACAGGGGTCCCCTCTCCAGCCAGCTTAAAAGGCGCAAAGAGGAGTGCAATAGAGCCGCGACTTGTCCGACATAGCTAAAGGGGAGATGGGGCGAAGTCAGAAGCGGTGAGAAGATTGTAGCCCGTGAAGGCGTTCTCGTGACGTGTGGTCGCCCATCGCCCTGGAGGGGAGCCGCTTTTGCACATCCCCTAGGATCTCGCATATTCTCTCCAGAGCGAAGGCCGCACCATCGGGTTAAACAGCCGGCTCCCGCGAATTGCCCAGCGCGATCTATTGTCCACCGGTCCGTTCGGATAGTTTATTTCACGCGCCAGGAGACAAACCACGCGTTGAGACGTTCGCCGTGTCCCTCCGGGACGGGCCTCTAGTTCGCTTTCAGCTCCACGTAAATGAGCAGGCCAAGCAACAATGCGATCCCCAATAGACCGAGCTCGTGAAAGCACGCAACGATGACAGCTCCTCCGAGCGCGCCCAGCATGAAACTGATCCACATGGGCGCTAGAACGTGAATGGCGGTGCTCGCCGAATCTCTTGAGGATTCACTTTCAACGCTTCGATCAAATAACCAGTAGCCGAAGCCTTTCTGCACCAGGCTTGTTACCATCCCAGTCATATAAGTGGAGTGAACGCTGACTTGGTGGGTATTTCGGAGGGCATCGTTTTGGATGCCAAGAGCCAAGCACATGCAAAGGATGAACAATTCGTTGTTCGCATGGTTCGCCAGCAACAGGCACGCACTTGTAATGAGAAGCACCTCTAAAAACATCGCGGTGGCTAACGAATATCGCTTCAGTTGACTAAGAAGAATACGACTAAAGGCTAAACTGGCTAGAATCCCCGCGAGGAACGCCGCCACCGCGAGCAATCTATCCGCGGCAAGATTCCATTCTTTGCTAGCCACACTCACTGCCGCTAAAACGCAGTTTCCAGTCAGATGTCCCGTAAAAGTTTGAGCAAGCAAGAAACTCGCGGCATCGGCATAGCCGCCTATGAATGCGAGCCCAATTGAGATGCCAAAGGCGGTACCGCCCGGAGTGGTTTTAGCCATACTCAACCTCTAAAGCGGTTCCTGACTCTTGAGAAGTTTAGAGCATGCTAGAATAGCTCGGCTTACCGGTCACCCAGCAATGAGTACGGAAGTTAACAACCATGTTCTCTCATCAGTGCGAAAGTGGCGCTGGCCATTAGGAGGATTGTTTCGGGACCTGCGAGTGAGGCAAGGGATAAAAATGGGTTTGGCCGGCACTCTGGCCTTGTACCTGACGCAGGTTTTGCCGTTACCCCATGACAATTGGGCCATCTTGACGGTCCTGGTCATGATGACGACTCAGTATACCGGTTCGATTGCGGTTAAAGCGCTTCTGCGGACGCTTGGAACCATCGCCGGCGCACTCGTTGGTGTTTGGCTGGTTGGCAATTATACCTCCACACCCATGATTTTTCTGCCTGCCTTTTTTTTGGTACTGGCGATCACAAGTTACAAATATGGCCAGTTCGGGGCCCGCCAGGTCCCCTATGCCTACTATTTGCTCGGACTAACCACGCTCAGTGTCGTTACAAATGGAATCGCAACTCCGGATCTGGCTTGGCAGGTCGGTATCGATCGGACAGAGGAGATCCTGCTGGGATCAATGGTCGCACTTCTTGTATCGACGGCTTTGTGGCCTCGTTCCGCACGCGAAGAATTCGTCTCGGTCAGCCGCGAGTGCCTCGAAACGATTGGCCAACTGGTATCGAGTCAAACCGAAGCGTTCGCGCTTGGAACCGAATCCTCCTCCAAAGTGGAAGAAATTCGGCATACATTTCCCACGCGACTGTCAGGTCTGAGGAACCTGCTGCAAGCCGGATCGATGGAGAGCACCTTTTTCGCTGCTCGGCTCTCCAATTACAACGCTTTCCTGGTCTCATTGGTGAGCCTGTTTCAAGGCGCACTGCTGCTCACCCAGTGGCGCCGGGTCGATGCCGCGATCGTCGAGCGCCTGCAAACCGAACTAGCGTTGGTAAGCCAGGCTATTTCTGAGGAAGTTAACATTTTGTCCGCGCGACGTCCGGGTCAAGAACTGCCACCGGGTTCTATGGAGGATGCCTTTGCGGTTTTGATAAAAAAGATCGAAGAACTTCGTGACCAAGGGTTCTTCCTTACTCAGCCGCTTGAGAAGGCGATTGTCTTCGGGACCCACTTCGCGGCACTGCGGTCACTGAGGGATGAGTTAGTCAACATCCGAAATGTATTCCAGGGGCTTCCGCGTTTTGGCCAGCCATTGCCAGAAGCCAAACCCCATTGGGATCTGTTGCCTCACATCGACTGGTTCTGGGTAAAGGTCGGTATCAAAAGCGGTTTGGTCGGCGTTATCGCGATAACGCTGCTCAAGTGGATTCATCCTCCCGGGCCGAATGCGCTTCCGCTCATGGCTTGGATCCAGACCGTACTAACCCGACCGTTTATGCGGGCGGGAGGCACTGGCGACCAGGGAATTTTTCAGAATTCGTTTTTCGGTTCTCTGATTCTCATTGGATGCGCCAACGTGCTTCTGCTGACCACCCCGTTTCTCGCGAATTATCTGGTCATGAATCTGACGTTGTTTGCTATTCTTTTCTGTCTAGGATTCTTCACCGCCCGGATGACCGGAATCAATTTCTGGATCCTGCTCGCTTATTTAGCCATCAGCGTCTTCGTGGGACTGAATCCGCAACAACCCGTCGACTCACAGAACATCATCGACTCGTTCATTGGTTTGATCGTGGGAATGTTAATTGGGGCTTTCGTGAGTCGGTTGATCTGGCCGATTTTGCCCCAAAGATTACTCCGAGATAGTCTCCGTGATGTTTTCCGAGGAATCAAAGCGCTGCTCCGAGAAGACCCGCATCAGGAAAGAATTAAAGCGCAGTTAGCCATTCGCTTGGTGGAGGCTCAACAAGCGATTGGCGGGATTCGGATGCGCGGGTGGTCCGAGAAAGAGAAGGCGGATATCAGCGCATTGTTACGCCAGCTCCAGGCCACGGTGCCTCGGATCGGCCACCTTGTTACCTATCGAAAGAGCCTGCCCCAGGCTGCCGAACCACTGCTCCGACCAAGACTCAACCACCTGGAGATCGAGTTTCATCAGGTGTTAGACACTTTTTCTGAGTGCTTTCAGCGAGGCGATTGCCGGCGGGAGATTCCAAGCGTGCGCGGCGCCGTGAAAGCCGTGGATGAAGTGGTCCAGGATATCCGTCAGAGCGAAATTCTAAACGTACATAAAGTGACGGAGCCTTTACGCATGTTGGATCTGGTAGGCCGTTACCACTTAATCGCAGACGACCTGGAGGAATGCTCACGACTAATCCGCGAGCTGCGGATTGACCGATACTGGGGAGACTACGCTTTGTGATGGAAAGCATTCTCTCGTCCTCGTCCTCGATTTGTCAGCTGGGGTCGAGGGGGGACTTGGCAGGAGTCCACGGCCCGGCGCTTCACCAATTCCTGTGTTGAAAAACGGCTCCGTAGGAGTCAGATCTTTATAGCTCGTCGCGCAAAAACAGGGGCATAGCTCCGTAGGAGCGCCATATCCTTGGGTGCGGAATGAATCGCTCTTCGATGTCGCTCCTAACGGAGCCGACTCCGCCAAGGCTTCGTCGCGCCGAATTAATTAGTCAGGCGCGCCGTAGCGAAGCGAAGGCGGCTGCTCGCATATTAGATTGCCGTGGCTATAAAGATGTTGCTCCTACGGAGCTGGTCTCCGATCTGTATGCACGGCTCTATAGGAGTCAGATCTTTATAGCTCATGCCTTCGCCTATCACTTATTAGAAAGACAAACCTTATGGAACAAGAAGCACACGATGAATCCGTGCTCAAATCGATCCGCCGGCTCGCGGAAGAGGAGCATCGGCTGTATTCACACGAGGCGCTTACCGACGCTGATCGCGCACGGCTAGCCACGATTAATGTCGAATTAGATCAGTGCTGGGACTTGTTGCGGCAAAGGCAGGCATTGCGGGCTGCCGGACGCGATCCCGGCGAGGCGCATGTGCGGCCACCCGAGACGGTCGAAGGTTACGAACAATGATCGGAAATTTTTAGAGCAAGTGCCAAAAGCGTAGTAACGGGATTGCTCCTACCATCACCAATGGCACCACTAACAGGAAGCTCTCGGCGATCGCTGCCGAGACGAAGATCCGCCAAAACAGAGACAGCACGATATTCCTGAGCATGCATTAATGTAATAGGCGCATCCTTAAGAATATGAGTTCACAAAATTAAAAAACGTTTACATCTTCCCGCTTCCTTTACAGATCTGGCTACTCCTCTGCGGCCTTTCTTGTCACGCGAAAAGGCCGCTCAGTTTGTCAGCTCGCTCAGTCTGCCCTACGAGTTGGCAAGCTGAACTGAAAGACAGCCCCGCGCGGCGCATTTGCCTTCGCCCAGAGCCGTCCTCCGTGAGCTTCAATGATAGAACGGCTGATGCTCAACCCCATGCCTAAACCGTGAGGTTTAGTCGTATAAAAGGCGTTAAAGAGTCGGTCAATATTTTCCGGATCGAATCCTGGTCCTGAATCTCGCGCGGTGATCACCACCTCCGTACACCTGACACGAGCCAAATCGGTCTTCTCGTTATTTTCCATTCTTGACCCTCTTCCGCTGGGACCTGGCTTTTCCGAAATGAGCTCCAGCTCGCGCGAACCTTCGGCTACAACGCCCATGGCTTGGATCGCGTTTAGAACGAGATTGAGAATCACCTGTTGCAATTGGACTCTGTCCCCCATGACTAGCGGTAGGTCGCTTGCCAATTGCGTTCGAAGCAAGACGCCATTTCTGTGCGTCTCGTTGTGTGTGAGCGTGAGAACTTCCTGAATAACCTCGTTTATCTCCAATGGCTCCTGCACCGCGGGAGCTTTCTTGAAGAGCGCTCCTATCC
>JAFAIO010000434.1 GCA_019236675.1 Verrucomicrobiota bacterium | reverse complement strand
AAAAATTCCGCGTGACCGGAAAAGACAAACCAGGCGATTAGCGCTCCGACAAAGCAAAATCCGGCAACTATAACCCAGCGGATAGGCTGTTTTTTCTGTTTCGCTTTCCGCAACTTTTCCGTCGCTCGATCGCCGGCCGACCTAAGCACGTCCGCCATCAATTGTGACCCGGAACCAATCGCTCCTCTGACGGCCGCGAGGGCCTTCTGCAATTGGGCAGGAGTTTGAAAACGCTGGTTAGGATCCTTGTTCAGGAGAACCTCAAGCAGCGCAATAACGGGCGCCGGAATGCCTATCAATTTTTCAGTCGGCGGCGTGGCATGCTGATGCTGGTACATCAACTCCGCGGCAGCGCCTCCGAAAGGTGCATGGCCAGAAAGCATTTCCCAAAGCGTAATGCCGAGCGAGTAGAGATCGGAACGGATGTCGAGCCCTAGCCCCGCGAATTGCTCCGGGCTGGCAAACTGCGGCGTTCCAGCAAAGGCCCCAGGGATCGAAATCACCGATTCAGACTCGGGTTCACTAACTCCTTTGGCCAGCCCAAGGTCGATAATCTTGGCGGTTACCTGGCCGTCTTCCCACAGCCGCACCATTATGTTACTCGGCTTAATATCACGATGGACCAGGTTCTCTTCGTAAACAGCGCTTAGCCCCGCTGCCACCTGGGAGGCAATTTCCAGTGTTAGGCTCACTTCCAGCCGCCCTTTCCGTCGGATCAAGCTTTCCAGTGTCTCCCCTTCCACAAACTCCATAGCGTAGAAGTACACGCCACTGCTTTTGACCAGGCGGAAGACCGAGGCGACGTTCGGGTGGCGCACCCGGGCGGCGGCTCGAGCTTCGCGCAAGAAACGCAGTCGAGCTGATTCATCGCCAACATATTTTTCGTTGATGACCTTAAGAACGACTGAAAACCGCAAATCGACATCGAAGGCCTTATAAGTGACTCCCATCGCGCCACGACCCAGTTCGATCGGGTTGCCATCCTGGTCCAGCATCACCTCGTAATTCTCAAATCTGCTGACGATCCCAGGGGCGTGAAGACCTGGCGTCGTCCTTGATCTCGGCCCTGTTTCAGTGGAGCCGAGTTCCGAGTATGGTGCCGAATCTAGCGCTTCGGTCAGCGCTTCGTCACGGCCGGCCGCCCTGAGCAGGGCGCAAACCGGACAAAACCAGTTTTTGCTGGTCGAGGAGAACTTCGTACCGCAGGCCGCGCAGATGCGAATTTCTCGCTGGATAAACCCGGCCGTCCTGCCTTCTGCCGGATGTGGGGATTCCGATTTCACGATACGATCCGTCGTCGCCTGGGCGGCGGTACCGCACCCGGTCACAACTTGCTCCATACGGCCCTCGAGCGAACAATGGTCCAATCTCATTTCTAAGCGTTGGCAGGCCGAGTTTCATACATCAGCTCCATCCCAGAATCGATGGTTCGATGAGCCCATTTCTAATAGTTCCAAGGAACTAATATTAGGTATGGCTAAAGAGAGGGTTGACAGGAGATCCCGACGTCCCTAACCGGGCATGATCCACCCTTCGGCGGCGATCAACGCTTGGCACAGTTGATGAATTTCGGCATCCAGATCGGCGGACTCCGAAACAGTGCGACTAACTTCCTCCCGGACAAAATCGGTGTATTGCTTCCGCAGCCGATGGATCAACGTCTTCAGCGCCCCGACGCTGACCTGAAGTTCGGCAGCCACTTCTTCATACGAGGGTAGGCTTTTGGTATTGATCGGATCCAGGAATACTTTCAGCGTCTCGAAGATCGCTGCCTTTCCTTGAGCAGCGTAGCGTTGGCCAAGGCGATTCATGGCTTCGCCGAGCAATACCAGCGCCCACCGGGCATCGAAGATTTTTTCGGGGCTGATGTCTTCCACCGGCTCCAAACGATAACGCTCTTCAGCGATATCCATATCGAGATGAACGAACTCCGCTTTCCCTCCTCGCTTTAGAGAGCTCTTTCGCTCCTCTTCTTTCGAAAGGTAGTATTGCAGCGAAGCCAGCAAAAACGACCGGAACTTCCCCTTGGATCGATCAACCCGGCTTAGCGTCTTGCGCTCAATCAAGTGGAGGAAAAAGCCTTGAACCAGGTCTTCCGCATCTTGAGATGAATAGCCGCGGCGCCGAATGAAAGCGTACATTGGGTACCAATAAAGTTGGCAAAGATCCGCGAACGCCTGATTAGAACCAGGCGCTTGGCTTTGCGCTGAAACTAGTACAACGCTCCAGCGCGTGGTTTGAAAGCGGTTCACGCCGCCGTCCGGCGAACTCTGATGCAGATTCACTTCTCAAGGGCTACTCTGCTCAGTCTATAGGATAGTCGCAGCGCTTCAAAGAGAAACCTGGGTCCGGCGTGAACCGACGCGATTCCTGCTAATCATTTTCTTCGAACAAACAGGTACGGAACTACGTCGTCACTAAGAGATCTCGAGAGAGTAAGAGAACTCGCCGCGGACTGGCGCAGCACGATTATGCGATCCGCAACACTTCTTGACGCGAATTCATGTAGGAGAGGAGAAAAATGAAGAACCCACTCAGCATTATTTTTTCGGGTGTCCTGTTCACCTTCGTCGTAGCGGGGGCGCTTACGCTTTCAACGCTAAAGATGCTTGAATCGAAAAGCGCAATCTCAAAGGCGGCGGCGCCGCCCAAAGAAGTTGTTTCTACTAGCTCAAAAGCGCCCCCCACCATCGCCGGCACAGATCATCCGGTTCCCATAGACCCAAAGCCTGAATTGATGGCCAGCTCTAAACCCGAGGCACCGAATCCGACATCGACCCCCTCTCCGGAAGCATCAGCTGTAACTCAGAACGTTTCTCGTCATGAAGCCGAGTCGCCGTCAGAGCTCACCCGGGAGAGAGCAGAGCAGACTCGCGAGAAAGCAGAACGCCTGAGAGCCCGCGTAGAGGGTCTTTATCAGGCGCGTCGGATCTCAGAAGCGGCTTACAAACAAGGGCAAGCCGAATACCAGCATGAGCTAGCGAAATACGAAGCTCAGATCGCAAAACTACGCGGCGCAACTAGCGGGACGGGAGCCACTAACGAATGATGAAGGAATGGAGTGATGGAGTAATGGTGCCATGGTGGGGCGAGGGCCTGCCGCGCCGTAGGCTTGGCGGAGGCGGGCTCCCGAAAGAGCTGAACATGAACGCGAAGGGAATTAGGGCTCCGACTCTCTATCGTTGGCCAGGCCGATTGACGTGCCGAGCCGGACGTTTGGCATGGCATTGGGAAGGGTGGCACATCCAATCCCGCGGCTCGGCGCATCGCTCGGCGTCGCACACGAAAGAGCGGCGAGAACTCCGAAACCTCCAACTAGGGATTTCAGGTCTTTCGGGAGCCCGCCTCCGCCAAGCCTACGGCGCGGCAGGCCCTTGCCCCACCATCACTCCATCACTCCGCTTCCCTACCCCCTTTTCGACGGCTGAATCGCCGGATCTTTGCCGGCAGGCGTCAAAAGCCCTTCCTTTACAACGCTCAAGAACGCCTGCAATGCCGGCGACACCCATTTCTGCTTGTGCCGGATGGCTTGCGTGATCATGCGTATTGGTTTCCCGCGCCAGGGAAGGACTAGGAGCTTTCGGTGAGCAGTTTCCGCGTTCGTGGCTACGGCAGGGAGCACTCCAATTCCCATTCCTACCATGGCACATTGTTTAATGGCCTCGATGCTGTTGAACTCCAGTACACTGGCCGGCTGAACTCCCGCTGTGTTTAACCGGTGCTGGAATTGTACGCGATAACTGCAACCCGGTTCTGTTACGAGAATGGTCTCTGCTTCCAGATCGACAGGCAAAATACCCCGGCGTCGCGCGAGCGGGTGATCGGGCGAGACCACCAAGTGGATAGGTTCCGCACAAAGTGGTTCCGCGTGCAAAGCGGCGCCGATGATTGGTTCCTCCATAACAAAAGCCACATCCACCACCCCTTCTGCAACCGCCTGCCGCAGTTCGGAATAGGCTAATGCAAAAAAGATGAGGCGGACCCTCGGGAAACGCCGGCGGAATCGATGGAGAACCGCCGGAAGCCGATACGTGCATAGCGTTTCAGTGGCGCTGATCGTCAAAGTGCCAGCCTGATCCTTCTGCCCTGATACCGCCAGCCGAGCCTCATCGGCCAGGTTGAGCAATCGGTCCGCATAAACGACCAGCCGCGTTCCCGCATCGGTGAGAACAACTCGCCTCCCAAGCCGATCGAAAAGGCGAGCGCCCAACTCATCCTCGAGTGCTTGAATCTGCGCGGTAACGGTCGATTGAACACAGTGCAACTGCTCGGCTGCTTGATGAAAATTTAAGGTTCTGGCGAGAACACGATAGGTGGTTAGCTGGCGAAGATCCATGTTCTTTTATCGATCGACATCATCGATCGATTCAATCAAAAATAATCGTCAGACACGATCATCGCGCTGCGTCATGCTGATGCCGAAATTGCCATCAAAACATGGAGATGTCCCAACCAGAACCGGCCGTGAGCGAGGTGCTTGGCCGAGCACTCCCAGCAACCAAACATCAACGTGGTCTCTCGATACCGACCGTCTTTGCCCTGGGCATAACCATCCTCTTTTGGGCATCCGCGTTTGTCGGCATCCGTGCCGCATTAACCGGCTATAGCCCCACCCATCTCGCCTTGCTGCGTTATCTAATAGCCTCTCTCGCTCTCGTCATATACGCAGCGATTAAACGGATGCCGCTCCCCGCTTGGCGAGATCTCCCGGCGCTAACCTTCACCGGCCTGGTGGGTATTGCCGTCTACAACGTCGCTCTCAACAAAGGAGAAATCAGCACCTCAGCCGGAGTCTCCAGTTTTCTGGTTAACACTGCACCAATCATAACGGCACTATTAGCCACGGCATTCCTTAGAGAGCGACTTCGGGTCTCGGGCTGGTTAGGAATTCTCGTCTGTTTTACGGGAGTAGCCGTCATTGCGTTCAACACCGGCGACCAGATAAGGCTTTCCGCCGGGGCCTTGTATGTTCTGCTCGCCGCTCTTGCTCAAAGCCTTTATTTCGTCTCGCAAAAACCGTATCTGGCCCGGTACAGCGCGCTGCAGTGTACCAGTTACGCCGTCTGGAGCGGTACACTTGCGCTACTTATCTTCGCACCCGGTCTGGCCAGGGACTTGCAAACGGCATCCCCGTCCGCCACCATTGCAGCCGGTTATCTTGGGATTTTTCCAGCTGCTCTCGGTTATGTCACTTGGGCGTACACACTGGCTCATATTCCCGCCGCACGCGCCGCTAGTTTTCTCTACGTGGTTCCCGCCGTAACGCTCGGCATCGCCTGGATCTGGTTAGGTGAGTGGCCTACCTGGCTTGCCCTCCTCGGCGGAACGATCGCCATCTCAGGGGTCGTCATTGTAAATCTGTTTGGAAAAAATCCTACGACACAAAGGTTGGGTAAAAAAAACATACCAGACCGAACGTAACGATTACGGCAAAGACAAATAACGGGACGGCCAACTCGCTAAGCCTTCTCTTAATCGATTTTCTCTGCTTCGGTTTAGCGAAAGGCTCCACCAGAGACCAGTCCGCCTTAGAAGGCCGTCGTTGAAACTCTAAAAAATACCAAATGCTATTCATCGGATCCACTTGCTTCCTCCCAGTTGCTGTCGACACAAACTAGAAACCAGAATCACGGACCCGTGCGGTTTTTGACTGGGTGGCCGTATTTGGGCGCCGAACCCGATCTGTTGTCTGCTGTAAGTGCCTCAAATTCATTTGGCCGCGTTCCAATCGGACTTACTCCGGACCTGCTCAGCATACTTGTGGCTATCCTCCAGGCATGTCGGGCGCCTCGGTTCGCGGATCAGACCGGCCTGTCATTGACAGTGGTGTATCCTTCTGACGATGAATGAGCGCGAATCCAATCAATTTACACGCCGGCAGTTCTTGCTGACGGGCGCTTTGGCTGGGGGAAGTGCAATTTTACCGGTCACCGGCGTGGCCGATGACTCGATGCCCATGCCCATGCCTACAGCTACCCCACCGCCGGCCGGCCAGACTGGGCCGGCAGATGTAACCTTGCGGATCGCCACGGGTCTTATTGAACTCGCGCCTGACCACATCGTGTCGACGACACTCTATAACGGCCAATTCCCCGGCCCGCTCTTGCGCCTCAAAGAAGGCAAGCCGGTCGCAGTCGACATATTCAACGACACGGATACGCCCGAGCTCGTGCACTGGCACGGCCAGATCATCCCAACCGACGTCGACGGC
>JAFAIO010000130.1 GCA_019236675.1 Verrucomicrobiota bacterium | reverse complement strand
GGTGAATGCCCCTTTCACGTGGCCGAAGAACTCGCTTTCAAACAATTCTTTCGGTATTGAGCTGCAATTCACTCGGACCAAGGGTTTACCTTTCCGCCGACTGCGCTGGTGAATAGCGTTTACGATCAGTTCCTTTCCGGTTCCGGTTTCACCAAAAATCAAGACGGTCGCACTAGTGGGAGCAATGGTGTCGACATCCTGCAGCACATGGCGCAACGCCGCACTCCTTCCCACGATGCCCCCCGGGGAACGGAGCAAGAAGCTCAGACTTTCCTGGATTTCCGATTCGTCATCAACTACACAAACGAGGGGGTTATTTTCTTTCATAGATTTACCCTCTCAAAAAAGGCGGGAAGGCAGCTCGCCTCCTCTTCTCCTTCACGCCGAATGCTGAAATGTCGAACCGCTGTCACGGCTGGTAGACGGTTCTCAACTAGTAGTCGATAGGCAGCTTTCACGGTGACTCCTTTGTGGGTCCACCAAAGCCCCGGAGGGAGCCGCGTTCTATTGGACTTTGGTCCAAATGAACTATGCCCTTTGGCCCTGATTTGACCTTCCACAATCCCGGTGTCGAATCGTGTTTTGCACAGTGCAATACAGAATAGACAGGATCAGCGGTACGAAAACCGGTCCGTTCCAAAAATCGTCCCGGCCCCCGCAGGGCGCATGCGCCCTCGACGTAAAGGAGCGGAAACCTTCAACCAATTGGGTACTGCACCTCATGGACAACAAGAAGAGGGTGAAAATCGAAATTGGCACACAACCTGTTCTATGGGTTCGCAGCGGTAACTTTAGGACGCTCAGCCAACCAACCTTATTGCTTAAGCAACTGTTCCCAAACCCCGGTGGACGCTTCGCAAACATCGCTATTAGAACGCAAATAGTATGAACAGCACACAAAAGCCTGGATGGGACCACTTCTTCATCCTGCACGCTCTCAAAACGGGGCTGGCCGGCGTTCTCTCGCTATTTGTCGCCCAAGCGCTTCGTCTACAATACCCCGAGTGGGCTCCGTTCACCGTGATGGTATTGATGATGGTGCATCCTCATCCTGGGTCGATCGCACTTAAGTCGTTCTTCCGGTTCGTGGGCACGCTGGCCGGCGCGTGCTTGGCTGTCTGGTTGGTGAGCGACTACTTATCTAGTCCTGTCTTATTTTTGAGCGTGACCTTCCTGGTCATGTGCTTGGCCAGTTACAAAGTGGGGCAGCTTAGCTCAGCGATGGCTCCTTATGCCTATTTCTTGACCGGAGTTACCCTAATTATCGTCGAAAGCACCGCTATAAACCAACCGGACAGCGCTTGGTTTGTTGCACTTAGCCGCGCCGAGGAAACGTTTGTGGGAATCGGCGCTGTTTTGGTTATCAATCCATTGTTCGGGCTTCGGCAACCCCGGCGTGAATTTCAGCAACTCGCGCTCGCAGCGGTCGATGAACTCGCGCAACTAACCAATGCCGAGCTGCAGAACCTGAAGGACGGAACTGCTTTCAGCTCTCAAATAATGGAAGGGCAAACCGCGGTGCTGCGGAAGCTCCTGACGTTGGACAGCCTTCTAATCGCTGAGCGGCGTGAAAGCTTATACTTCAAAGCGAATATTGCGATTCTTCAGAAAGTCCGAAATTCACTACGCAACCTTTTTCAAAACGTATCAGAGCTGACTCGATTGACGCTCGACTGGCATGTGCTAAACGGACCATTTCGGAAGCAATTGGAAGCGGCTCAAGATGTATTGAAACAGAGCTTCGCGAACGTTGGGAGCACTTCGGCAGAAGATTCCTCTGTCCCCGCGGCTAAGTTCCAATGGTTAGACGACGAGATCAGTCGCTGGCTTCGGGCCGGTGAACTTCAGGAGTTGCCGGCTGATCAACTAGCGGCTTATCTGCGTTGTTGGAACGCCTTTCGCCGCATTCAGAATGAGTTGGCGAGTCTCCACGACTTGCCCAAGCAGTTACAATCCTCAGAGCAAGATACCGTGCTTGCGTCACATCCGCCCAAGACTCAGCGGAAAATCGACCGGCGTCTGGTCATGATTGGAATGAAAGGCGGGCTTGCAACTGTCGTGAGTTTATTTTTAATCGAGTGGCTTCACCCGCCCGGAGCGAGCTTTATGCCGGTGGCCGCCTGGCTGGCAGTGATTTTCACTTCCTACCAAATCCCGTCTGGGCGTCCTGGTCATATCCGGGCGTTTCGCAACCTGCTGCTGATGGCTTTATACGGAACCCTGGCAGTAGTCGGTTTACTCGTCCTTACCCCTTTCCTGTCGAACTATTGGTTCATGAATCTAATCCTGTTCTGCATCCTATTTGCCCATGGTTATTTCGTTTCGAAGACTTCCGGGCTGGCCTTCTGGATGTTAGGAACGATTTTCCTGGTTTCGATTTTAGTCGGTCTCAATACGCAAAAGCCGGTTCCCTTCACAGATATTGTGGGGAGCTGTTTAGGCGTGATGACTGGCTTTGCCGTGGGCGTGACCATAGCCCGTTTGTTGTGGCCAAGGTTGCCCCAGAACGAGTTAAAGGTAGCTACCGGCCGATTTTGTGACGCGGCCAAATTGGTCTTGGCCGAGAACCCAGCCGTGCCGATGAGTACTGTTAATTCTACCTTGTCGGCTCTGCCTTTAGACATCGCCCGGACAACGTCAGTACTAGGAGTCAACGCTTTCCTACGGGAGGAACAGGCGAAATGGACCCGACTCGTTCCCGTTCTGATGTGTATATCGGCCCAATTGCAGCGTCTGACATCGATTCGGAGCAAGTTGATTGGTTCCCAAGAACTAGCGGTCTATCTGGATAGTTTTCACCGGGATTTCAGAACGTGGATGGACGCCCTGGGGCGTCTTTTTCGCCATCCTGATAGGAAGCAGACTCTACCTTCTCTTCAAGGCCTAATTGACCAGTTAAAGCAGAGGCTAGAAGGCTTGAGCGTAACTGCGCGATCGCGTCGGTCTTCGAGTGGTTCGGCGCCCGAGACGTTAATCGACGTGCACGAGTATCTGGTGGCGGCTGAGCTCATGCGGATGTGCGGTGATATCGCCTCAAGCCTCCGGTTGGTTGAGTACTCAGGCGATTATTTTCTTTAGGAGTGATCTGGAAAGTTTCGACCAGATTTTATGGCCCTAATCCCACAAAAATAAACACTTGAGTCGAAAGCTTTACTGCTTATGAACGTATCCCATCCCGAGTTTAACATTCTCGGCTTTCTCGTCCCTTTGAGTTTGGTAGCCGGCGTCGTCGGCTTCGTAATGGCTTGGTTTATCGTCGCTATTCTAGAGCGTTTTCGACTTACCCGCTATTTGGGAAACGTATCGCTCTTCTTCATCGCATTGAGCGTTTTGTTGGCAGGCTTAACAGATTGGTTGGTGAATCTATGAGTAGAAGGATATTAGGTTACGGTTTCACGCTGGTGATTGCCACGGTAGCCGGTTGGATCATTTGGACTGAATATCAGCGTTATACGGATGATCCCTGGACACGAGATGGGCAAGTCCGCGCTAACGTGGTGGGTATTGCCCCTCGGGTTCCCGGACCGATCATCCGGGTTGCCGTGCTTGACAATCAGCAGGTTAAGAAGGGCGACTTGCTGTTTGAAATAGATCCGGCCGATTTTCAGGCCGACGTTGATCAGGTGAAGGCGCAGGTGCTGGCTGCCGACGCAACCTTAACGCAGCGGAAGCAGGAGCTAGACAGACAGACAGAGTTATTTCAGAAGAAAGTGAATGCCCTGAAGGATTACCAAGACGCGCAGGATAGTTACGACACGGCGAAAGCAAATCTGGCTGCGGCCAAAGCCAATCTAGTAACGTCGGAATTGAGACTTAGTTACACGAAAATCTATGCCACGGTTAACGGCGAGGTAACGAACATGAATATCAGCGAAGGCGCCTATGCGTCGACGGGGGTGCAAGTTATGGCGCTGGTAGACCGGGACTCGTACTGGATCGCCGCGTACTTCAAGGAAACGCAGCTCCGACATATTGCTGCTGGTGATACCGCGATAATCTCCCTGATGGGGAATGAAGATCTACCATTTACCGGCACAGTTCGCAGCGTAGGCTGGGGGATCTTTGTGACGGACGGTTCCTCAGCTGAAGGTACAGCCTTGCTGCCCTCGGTCAGCCCTACAATCGACTGGGTTCGACTGCCGCAGAGGTTTCCCGTACGCATTCAGGTTTATAATTCCGAGCGAACAGAGCTGCGAATGGGGCAGACCGCCTCGGTGACAATTTCGCACGGAGCACAGACAAAAAATGCGAGCATAGTTAACTAACAGGCTAATACCTATGGAAACGACAACAGAACGCGACGAACTTCGTTATACGAAGATGCCCCTTAATAATGGATCCGGTGCGATGCCCGCACTTGGTTTTGGCACGTTGATTCCCGACCCGATCGATACCAAGAACGCGACCAAGGCCGCGCTGGAAGCAGGATTTCGTCAATTCGATTCTGCAGAACGCTACCGAAATGAAAGAGAGGTCGGCGAAGCTCTGCAGGAGGTATTCAAAGAGGGAAAGATTAAGCGAGAAGACGTGTTTCTGGCCACTAAACTGTGGAACTCCAACCACCGGCCTGAACGCGTCAAACCGGCTTTCGAGGCGAGTCTAAAGCGACTGCAAGTCGATTACATCGATCTCTATTTAATCCACACCCCGTTTGCCTTTCAACCTGGAGAAGAGCAAGACCCAAGGGACGAGAATGGCAAAGTAATTTATGACGACGGGATAACGCTGCTGGATACCTGGCGAGCTTTGGAGAACCTGGTAGACGAGGGCACGTGTAAGGCCATCGGATTGTCGGACGTGAATGTGGAAAAGGCAAAACCGATCGTTGAATCCGCGAGGATAAAGCCTGCTGTGATTCACGTAGAATCGCATCCCTATCTCCCAGAATGGGAGTTGCTCGAATTCTGCAACCAGAACGGGATCGTGTTCCAAGCTTTTGCGGCGTTGGGTCATAGTTCAGAACCGAGGTTGCTGGATGATCCCGTGATTACCTCCATCGCCAAGAAAGTCAACAAAACCCCAGCTCAAGTGGTGCTGGCATGGGCGGTGCAACGTGGCACGGCCCTTTTGACCACATCCAAAACGCCCAGCCGCATCAAGGAGAACTTTGATATCTCCACGCTTCCTGAAGATGCCATGCGAGAGATTAGCGGAATCCAGACACGGCAACGATTTAACGCCGTTGTGGAGACTGGGGTGCCTGGGTTTATTCCAAGAGGAAAGTGAGGTTTAACCACCGCGCTTAACCATGAAATGGTGTAATAGAATAGCGCGGTGGCTGTCGGGTTTTGCCATGCAGCGGCTATACAGAATAGCCCAGGGCTAAAGCACCTGGGCTGTTCTGTTAGACCGCTTCGCGGTCGCAAGACGGCCGTCCAATGATTGAACTCAAATCTGTCAGCAAGAGTTTTGGCACAATGGTCGCCCTTCACGAAACCGATCTGTGTCTCGAGGCCGGCAAAACCACCGCTCTCATCGGGCCCAGCGGCTGTGGCAAGTCGACGATTTTGAGGCTGATCATTGGCCTGCTCGAGCCGACAACCGGAACAATCACTATCGAAGGTCACCGCGTCTCGGCGGCCGAGATTCTAACCCTACGGCGCCGGATCGGGTACGTGATTCAGGAAGGTGGCTTGTTCGCTCATCTGACTGCCGGGCAAAACGTTTTGCTGATGGCGAAGCACCTAAAACGGCCGCTCGGAGAAATGCAGACCCGACTCGGCGAACTCTGCGAGCTAACTCACTTTCCAGAAAAGGCGCTCAGTCGCTATCCGGTTGAGCTATCCGGTGGGCAACGCCAGCGCGTGAGTCTGATGCGAGCGCTGATGTTACAGCCAAGCGTGCTGCTGCTTGACGAGCCGCTCGGCGCACTTGATCCAATGGTCCGTACCCGCCTGCAGGATGATCTGAAGGAGATTTTTCAAAGCCTGCAACAGACAACCTTGTTGGTGACGCACGACATGGCTGAGGCTGGCTTTTTAGCGAGTCGCATCGTGCTTTTGAACGAAGGCCGCGTTGTTCAATCCGGAACCCTCGACGACCTGCGAACCAGGCCGGCCTCGGACTTCGTCCGTGACTTTCTACACGCCCAGCGCGGACTCACAGAGGTATGAAATCGCTGAGCATACTTTTGACGGTTTTGGCCTTCTGCTCCACGGCTCAACCGCAACCGATCATGGTCGGATCAAAGAGATTTACCGAATCCTACATACTGGGTGAGATTGCCAAGACCGCTTTGCGGAACGCCGGTTTTACTGTCGAACACAAGCAGGGAATGGGCGGCACGATCATTTTGTGGCAAGCGTTGGTCGGGGGCGACATCGCGCTTTACCCCGAATACACGGGCACAATCAGCCAAGAAATTTTGAAGACCAAGCAACCCCTGAGCACGGACGAAATCCGTGGGCTGCTCCGCGAAAAGGGGGTTGGCATGACCGGGGAACTTGGTTTCGACAACACGTACGCGTTAGTGATGCAGCGAGATCGTGCTGACAAACTAAGCATCCACAAGATCAACGACCTCCGGGAACATCCTGAGCTGAACGTTGGCCTGACGCACGAATTCCTCGACCGCCAGGATGGCTGGGCCCCGCTCAGCGCGCGCTATGCTTTGCAGATGCGCAACGTTCGCGGGATCGACCACGCGCTCGGCTACGCTGCGCTTGCGAACGGCTCGATTGACGTAAAGGATGCCTACTCGACCGACGCCCGGATCGCGGAAAACAACCTCATCGTGCTGGATGATGATCTTCATTTCTTCCCGCAATACAAAGCCGTGTTTCTCTATCGGCTCGGCACCGATGCTCGCGCGGTCACTGCGCTAGAGAAGCTTGCCGGCACATTGGATACCGCGCGTATGACCCGCTTGAATGCCGAAGCGGAACGGACAAAAAACTATGCGCTGGCCGCGGCGGTTTACTTTGGCAAAAAACCGGAGCCCGTGGCGGGACAGCTTGCCGGAAAAATCCTGCGCTGGACCTGGCAGCATCTGCAATTGGTCGGAGCTTCGTTGTTTCTGGCGATTATTGTCGGCATCCCACTTGGCATCCGAGCGAGTCGACCGGGACCAATCAGCGATTTCATTCTATCCGCCACCGGAGTGATTCAAACTATTCCGTCCCTTGCGTTGCTTGCGTTGCTCGTGCCGCTTCCATTCTTCGGGATCGGCCCGGTAACGGCGATTTTTGCGCTGTTTTTGTACAGCCTCTTGCCGATCGTCCGGAACACCGCGACCGGCCTTCAGGATATCGCTACAGCGGTCCGCGAATCGGCTGCCGCCCTCGGATTGGAACCGCAGGCACAACTATGGAAGGTTTTTCTACCTCTGGCCTCGCGCACGATTTTGGCGGGGGTAAAAACGAGCGCGATCATAAACGTCGGCACCGCCACACTGGCTGCGTTGATCGGGGTTGGCGGTTTGGGAGAGCCGATCATCAGCGGACTGAATCTCAACGACTACAGCACGATCTTACAAGGAGCAATTCCCGCCGCGGTGCTGGCGCTGCTGGTGCAGTTTTTTTTCGACGGACTAGAGCTTGTCTTTATCCCGAGAGGCCTTCGGCTCAAACAACGCTGACATAAGCAATGGCACCCCGACTTGTATCCGTTAATATCGGTCTCCCGCGCGAGATTACCTGGCGCGGTCGAACCGTCCGCACCGGCATCTGGAAGAGCCCAGTCGTGGGTCGTGTCATGGTTCGGAACCTGAATATCGATGGTGATGGCCAGGGAGACTTGGCCGGCCACGGAGGCGTGAACCGTGCAGTAATGGTTTACCAACTGGATTCGTACCGCTATTGGGAGCACCAGCTTAGCCGAACTGACTTTTCGTACGGACAATTCGGTGAAAACTTTACTGTAGAAGGTTTGCCTGACGCCGAAGTCTGTATTGGCGACCGTTACCGCATCGGCACCGCATTATTCGAGGTATCGCAGCCGCGAGTTACTTGTTATCGCCTCGGCATCCGCATGAACGAACCGCAAATGGCGGCGCTGGTGGTGGCGCAGCATCGTCCGGGTTTTTACTTTAGAGTCCTGGAAGAAGGTGAAGTTGGAGCAGGTGATGAAATTGTAAAGGTCGCAGAAGGCCCAGAGCGAATGAATGTCGCCGAGATCGATGCACTGCTCTATCTGCCGATTCATCCTCCCGAGCAATTGGAGCGAGCATTACGCATCCCCGCTTTGAGCCAGGGTTGGCAGGGCTCATTTCAAACGCTCCTGCAAAACAAAAAGAGCGAAACCTCGGAACAAGAGAAACCAGTCGGCACCTTGGAGCGTTGCCTCGCTTGCGAGGCCGAGCGGGCGGCACCCCCGGGGCTCGCACCACCGAGCCCCCTATCACCGGCATGGCCGGGATTCCGGCAGCTAAGAGTCTCGCGTATCAATCAGGAGAGCGCTAGCGTAGTATCGTTAACATTGACGCCTGTCGATATCCTTCCACTCGTGGCCGCTCTGCCCGGTCAGTTTATTATCCTGCGCTTACAACCGAAACCCGACGGTCCAGTCCTGTTGCGCAACTACTCGCTTTCGAATTTACCCAGTGCGGACGGCTACCGGATAAGCATCAAGTTAGAACAGAATGGCGCAGCCAGCAGTTATTTGCACCAGCAAATTACGCCGGGTGATTTGCTGGAAGTTGCGGCGCCAAGGGGAAATTTCACGCTGCAACCCGGCACCAAGCCAGTGGTGTTAGTGAGTGCGGGTGTTGGTGCGACTCCGGTATTGGCGATGTTGCATTCGCTGGCTCATGAAACCTCACCGCGTGAAGTGTGGTGGCTTTTCGGCGCTCGCAACGGTGATGAGCATCCGTTTGCGCGGGAGTCGCACAACCTGATCAAAGCGTTACCCAACGGCAGAAGATTTATTGCTTACAGTCGCCCCGGATTGGGAGATCGTCTGGGCGTGCATTTCGACTATGCGGGGAAAATCACAGTCGAAGTCCTCAAAAAGCTGGGTACGCCCTCCGATGCGGACTTTTACTTGTGCGGGCCTAGCGGGTTTATGCGGGATTTAAGTGCCGGCTTAGTGACCTGGGGCGTCTCGGAGCAACGGGTCCACACAGAAGTCTTTGGTCTCCGGAAACAGTTCGCACCTGGTGTCATCGGTCAATCGCAGGCACGTCCTCACCCGCCAGAAGGGTCTTCGGATTCCGGTCCAAACGTGTCATTTGTGCGGAGCGGTCTCAACGTGCACTGGGATCCTAAGTTTTCGAGTCTTCTCGATTTCGCGGAAGCCTGTGATGTGCCGGTGAGCTGGGCCTGCCGAACAGGAGTCTGCCACACCTGCGAATGCCCCCTGATCTCGGGCTCTGTCGACTACCAGCCTGAGCCGCTCGAGCCGCCTCCACCGGGCAATGTGTTGATCTGTTGCTCTAGGCCTAAGGGCGACGTGGTAATCGATTTATAATGGGGTTTTCTGCCCGGACTTGTCCGCCGTAGTTCCTGCTCCGTAGGAGCTAAATCTTTATAGCAATCGCTATCTAAATCGCGGTCAGCTCCGTAGGAGCGGCATGTCCCCGGCTCGCGGTTGGAGCCCCTATTGACGTCCGATGCCGCTCCTACGGAGCTAATCGTATCTCTTCCTGGCGCGCAGCTATAAAGGTTTTGCTCCTACGGAGCAGGAACCACGGCGGACAGGTTGGGGCAGAGGCCAAACTCACAAGGTTCGAGATTCGGTCCAGGGTTCGGTTTTCGTACGGTGCCATGCGAAGGACGAACGCCTGACGGCACGTCAAAATCGCGAGGTTTTCGCGAATTATCACCGCAGCAAACGGCCATTGCGTCCGCAAACGCTACTAACTAGGGCAAATAGCACGAACTCGGCAGATCGCTACTCAATGGCACGCGACGTGCATCAGCCTCGAGAACTAGATGAACACGCTTACAAAGGACGGACGCGTAAACGTTGATAATGGTAGTAACCACGTCTCAAAGTTTGCGAAAAAGATAGAAATCACTCGCTCAGCCAGCGATCTCAGGCGTCGCTATCAAGAAGTTCGAGCGCTCTCCGAGCGCTTATGCGAGCCACTCGAGACGGAAGATTATGTCATCCAAACCATGCCTGAGGCCAGTCCCACTAAATGGCACCTAGCGCACACCAGCTGGTTCTTCGAAACATTTTTGCTCGAACCAAACATTTCCAACTACCAATCTGCGCATCCACAATACAACTACCTGTTCAATTCGTACTACAACGCGGTGGGTCCATTCCATTGCCGGCCCAAGCGAGGATTGCTTTCCCGACCTACCGTCAGGGAAGTATATGAATATCGGAAATACGTGGATGCATTGATGGTAGAACTGATTGACCACGCGGATGCTCGAAAGTTGGACAGTCTGGAACCTCGTATCACTCTTGGCCTCAATCATGAGCAGCAGCATCAAGAGTTGTTGCTGACCGACCTGAAGCATGTCTTCTCAGAGAATCCGTTGCGTCCTACCTATCGACAAAGGGGTATCGCCAAAGTCAATCCGGTTCCACCTGTGACCTGGTTTAGATTTGAAGAAGGAATTCACAGTATCGGACATGGGGGCTCGGGTTTCCGGTATGATAACGAAGAGCCGCTTCATCGGGTGCTTACTAACTCTTTTCTTCTGTCGTCGCGGCTCGTCACCAACGGGGAATATCTCGCGTTTATGAGGGATGGAGGTTACCAGCGTCCGGAGCTTTGGTTGTCCCTGGGGTGGAACGTGGTGAGAGAAAAAGGCTGGCAGGCGCCACTGTATTGGGAGAAGCAAATCTGCGATTGGCGGACCATGACTTTGGCCGGCATGCGGGATCTGTGTCTGGAGGAACCGGTCTGTCATGTTAGTTTTTTTGAAGCAGACGCTTATGCTCGCTGGTCCGGAGCGAGATTGCCTTCCGAAGAAGAATGGGAGATCGCCGTATCGGGGGTACCTGTTGAAGGTAATTTTGTTGATAACGAAGTCTATCATCCGGCGCCGTTGGATTCGCAAACAGCGGATCCCGCTCAAATGTTCGGGGACGTTTGGGAATGGACGCGCAGCCCGTATTCACCGTATCCAGGCTACGCGCCCGTACCGGGAGCCCTCGGCGAATACAACGGCAAGTTCATGTGTAATCAGTTTGTTCTCCGGGGCGGCTCCTGCGCTACCTCTAAATCACACATTCGACCTACCTATCGGAATTTTTTTCCACCCGACGCCCGTTGGCAGTTTTCCGGCTTGCGTCTCGCGAAGGATGTAAAATGAGCACTAGTTTACTATCCAATCCGGTTCTCTATCGTGAGCCGGCGAACAAAGAGTTTTTTAGAGAAGCCTCTATTGGTTTACTACAACCACAGAAGACTCTGCCGTGTAAGTTTCTGTACGACGACCAAGGATCAGATTTGTTCAATCAGATTTGCGACTTGGACGAATATTATCCTACCCGGACCGAAACGGCGATTCTGCGCGACAACATCCGGGAGATTGCTGAAGTAATTGGTCCGGGATGTCGTCTCGTCGAATTCGGCAGCGGCACGAGTACGAAAACGCGCATGCTCCTGGAACATCTCGCTGACTTGGCGAGCTACACACCGATTGACATTTCGAGCGCCCAGCTCTTTGATTCCTGCGAGCAACTAGGGACGGAGTTCCCGGCATTGGAAATCCTGCCGCTGGCTGCTGACTATACAGATTCTTTGCACTTACCCGAATCGGAGACGCCTGCGCAGAAAGTTGTGGCCTTCTTTCCGGGCTCAACCATTGGCAATTTCGAACCGCACGAAGCGGTATCATTTTTGCGGCGGATTGCCTGTTTGTGCGGCCAGCATGGCGGTTTGCTGATCGGCGTTGACCTTATTAAAGATCGGCGACGGTTAGAGGCAGCCTACAATGATCGTAAGGGTGTGACCGCTGCTTTTAACCTGAATCTCTTGGCGCGAGCAAACCGCGAGTTGGGTAGTGATTTCGACCTTGGTTCGTTTCGTCATCAGGCAATCTATGATGAAGCGTTGGGCCGGATCGAGATGCGATTGATTAGCCTCCAGCCGCAAGTGGTACGCGTCGCAAATCAAGAATTCTTTTTCGACGAGGATGAATACATCACCACAGAATACTCTTACAAATACAGTTTACCCAAATTTACTAAGTTGGCCCAAAGCGCCGGTTTTGAGGTGCTTAATGTTTGGGTAGACAGGAATAAATTATTCAGCGTGCAGTATCTGAGGGTTCGCTCGGATGGCGCGGTGAACCGATAACTACCCTCGGCGAATCAGAAAATAGTTTCACTACGGAGCCGACTTCGCTCTTCTATTCAATGTTTGCATCGAAGCAAGGAGGCTACGTCGGCCAAGGACGCGGAGGACACAAAGTAAGGTAAATTTATGGCTGCTAAAGAGTATGACGTGATCGTCATTGGTGCCGGGTCGACCGGAGAGAATGTAGCAGACCGGGCCGTCAAAGGAGGCTTGCGAGCTGTCATTATCGAGGCTGATTTGGTTGGGGGCGAATGTTCCTATTGGGCGTGTGTGCCGAGTAAGGCGTTGCTGCGACCACTCCAGGCGTTGACGGCTGCACGCAGCGTTGCTGGGGCCCGGGAGGCCATTACTGGAAGCTTGGACGTCGCCCAGGTATTCGCTAGACGTGACTCCTTTACTGCTCATTGGAACGACAAAGGTCAGACCGATTGGCTGAACGGCGCCAAGATCGACCTTGTCCGGGGGCACGCTCGTTTAGACGGCGAGCGCAAGATCGTAGTGACTGAAAAGAATGGCTCCACCATCGATTTAGCTGCGCGCTATGCGATCGCTGTGTGTACAGGAAGTCGCGCAGCGATTCCCGCGACCCCTGGATTGGCCGAAGCAAAGCCGTGGACAAGTCGAGAGGCAACCAGCGGGAGAGAAGCACCCAAACGGCTGGCGATCATTGGGGGTGGTGTGGTCGCATGCGAGATGGCGACAGCGTGGTCGCGTCTCGGGACTAAGGAGGTCACGATCATCCAGCGCGGACCGCGGTTGATTCCAAACTGTGAACCATTTGCGGGCGCGGCCTTGCAGAGCGCTTTTGAGCGGCGGGGTGTGACTGTGTTGACCGGAACAACCGTTCGTCGCGTTGAACAGAATGTAGATGGGGACGTGGAGCTCTCCTTGGATAGCGGTAAAACCATCGCTGCCGATGAGATACTTGTCGCCGCGGGACGCCGTCCGCAGACTGACAATCTTGGGCTGGAAACGGTGGGCCTTGAACCTGGCTCCTGGCTGGAGGTCGATGATAGTATGCGGGTGCAGGCAGTTGCTGGAGGCTGGTTGTATGCTGCAGGAGATGTCAACCATCAAGCATTGCTCACCCACATGGGGAAATACCAGGCTCGGATCTGCGGCGACGCGATTGTAGCGCGAGCTAAAGGCAAGCTGGATTCTAGCCCGGCGCCATGGTCACGTTACGCCGCCACCGCCGACAGCGCGGCGGTGCCGCAAGTTATCTTCACTGAGCCGGAGGTTGCCGCCGTCGGCCTAACTGAAGAGCAAGCCCGAGCTCGCGGCATAACCGTGCGTGCTGTCGACTACGAAATCGGCCGGGTCACGGGCGCGTCCCTTCACGCCGATGACTACACGGGTCGGGCACGAATGGTTGTGGACACGGACCGCAACGTGATCGTGGGCGTGACGTTAGTAGGGCCATCGACGGGTGAATTGCTCCACGCTGCAACCATCGCGATTGTCGGAGCCGTGCCCCTCGATCGACTTTGGCATGCCGTGCCGTCTTATCCCACGATCGGTGAGATTTGGTTGAGGTTGCTGGAGACGTTTGGATTGTGAGTAGCCTAATAGGAGCTCAGGAGTTGCAGGAGTTCAGGAGGTCGCTGCCTCTGGGGCCCTACCCGCCTGTATTTTAGTAATTCGCGAGTCATGCGTAAGGAAAGACTGAAACGATGGAACCAATTAAATCTAAGGAAAGCGAAGTTGAAATTGTCGAGGCGCTCAAAGCGCACTGGGCGGCGTCACGTGGCGGGGACCAGGAAGCCGAACACGCGATCTACCACGACGACGCAATTTGCGACTATCCCCAATCCGGCGAGCGCATTCACGGTCGCAGCAATCTGCAGTCCCTGCGCGCCCATCATCCCGGTAAACCCGCCGGATTTCGTGTGCGACGGATGACGGGCAGTGGCGAATTCTGGGTCACGGAATACGTCATCGAATATGAGGGCCGGGCGTACTACACCGTCAGCATCATGGAATTTCGGGGCAGCAAAGTATGGCGCGAAACGCAATACTTCGGCGAACCGTTCGCAGCGCCCGAATGGAGGGCTCAATGGGTGGAACGTATCCCCGAACTGATAGACGCCCCGCTTTGACAACCCGTCTGCAGCGGAATCTTCCGCAACTCCTGGCTCCTGGATTCTAGCTCCTAGCTCCTAGCTCCTCGCGCCGGCGAGCCTCAGGCGAGCCGGCGGACAAACTGTTCCCGTTTATCATCGCAACTGTGGGGTCTGCTCGCCGGCGCCGGCTTGCTTTCGGAGCGGTCGAACTCAATGCTGTCAGAGCTTATGGACGTTCAACCGATTACTGTTGTCGACGCGTTTACCAGCGTTCCGTTCGCCGGAAATCCGGCTGCAGTTTGTGTTCTGGAACAGGAGGATTCGGCTGAATGGATGCAGTCGGTTGCCAAAGAGATGAACCTTTCAGAGACAGCGTTCCTGGTTTCGGAGGGCGAGAACGTTTTTCGTCTCCGCTGGTTTACACCGAAGGTGGAAGTGAAACTGTGCGGTCATGCGACATTAGCGTCAGCGCACGTTTTATGGGAAGAAGGGCAGGCGACTAACTCAAAGCCGCTTCATTTCGAGACGTTGAGCGGGAGGTTAACGGCCGAACAGAAGGAAGAAGGATGGATCGCATTGAATTTTCCTTCTCAATTTGTGACAGAATCGGATTGTCCTCCGGAACTGCGTCAAGGGTTGGGGGCCGAGCTGTTGTTGGTGGCCAAATATGATTCCGGCTTCTTGGTAGAGGTCGCTAATAAGAAACTGTTACTGGGGATCGAGCCGGACTTCAGTCTGTTGGTCCAGGGCGGGTGCGGTCGTGTCATTGTGACCTGTAAGGCGGAGAGCGGCGATGAATACGATTTCTTTTCCCGGTTCTTTGCCCCGGATGCCGGGATCAATGAAGACCCGGTGACAGGGTCAGCGCACTGTGTGCTGGCACCTTACTGGGCCAAGAAGTTAGGCCGGAACGAGCTCCATGCGTTCCAATGCTCCGAACGGGGCGGGGAACTGCGTTTATCGTTCCAAGGCGAGCGGACCGTTTTGCAGGGCCGTGCGGTGACCATGTTGAAAGGGCAGCTGTTGGCGCGCTGATTTGCACAACGGCCAAGGGTCGACAGCCGGGGCCGCTGCCGGCGCCTCGCCAACCGCGACAGCATTTCGGGCTCCCCAACGCTGCTATGCCAGCCTCAGACTTGGTGCACTAGGAGCTATAATCTCTATAGCACTGATATTGCCAAGTCAGACTCATCCGGATACCATCGCGCAATAGAGGCCGCCGAAAGCTGAGGGCAGCTTTCTTGTGACCCTATCTATAAATGAACAGTTCCTTAGCGCGAATCGTTCTCCGGGCGAAACGGTTGATTCCACTTTTTATCCTATCCGGATTTTTATCGAGCTGCGGCGGGGTAGGTTGGGAAAGCCATGTCTATCTTCGCCATAATGAAAACGTCCCATCTACCGCTGTCGTTGGGGTTGTCGGCAAAATAAAGGGCGTATCGGTTGTGAGTCCTCCTGCCAAAAATTTGCCTCCGGACACTGTTCTCAACAATATCCAGGTGAAGCGCGGAGACGTCATTGCCGTCGTCATGTTTCCCACGCGAGTCGGCTTGAAAAGCCGGTTATCGTCGATCGTCGTTGGCACTCAATCGCAATCGGCCGACGGTAAGATTTTCGTGAAAGAGCTTGCTGACAAGCTGCAAAAAAGGTTCGGTGAGCCGTCCAAGTCGCCGCAGGTTACACGCTCAGTGCGGGAGACGGGCAGTTGAGGCACGAGCCAGACTTCGCTGGGGTGCTTCGATTCCGAGAGGCTACGTCTCCGGCGGGCCGGGAAGGGGAATCACAAGCAGCGAACGGCCGACCGCCAACCGTTGCTGCTGGACACGAACTGTGCCTGGACTACGCTCGTTCATGATCCGGTCGGCGATCTCCCATGATGCGCCAGAGGCCGTGCCTCTGATTTTTGAAGCGATCGGATCGATCGCGTTCGTTCTAACGGGAACAAAGGTTTTGGCGGAGGCGATGTCGATTCTTGAGCAATACTTTCAGCAGCAAGGCAATCGTGTTAGTTACGAAAACGCGCTCGTTATCGAAGAACCGGACGCGAATGCCGGGGATCGAAGGATAATCGGTGTCGCCATCAGCTATGACGGCGCCGTGGCCAGGAGACTGGACGAACCTTTGGAGGAGGCCGCCAGGCTGCAGTCCGGCTCTTCCGTGTATCGGATTCCGACGGAAGCTGAACCAGACGAATATTATTTGGATACCGTGAGCGTGAATCGCAACTACCAAGGGCGCGGAATTGGGCGGCAATTGATTGAAGCCGTGTGCGACCAGGGACGTCAATTGGGGCGCACCCGGATCGGTCTTCTCGTGGATGTTACAAATCCCGACGCGAAGCGTTTGTACGAACGATTAGAATTCCGCGTGAACAAACGACGAGAGCTGGCGGACGAGGAGTACTTTCACATGGTTCGCGACCTGTAGGCGTCTGATTGCTTTAAGTCGTCGGCGGTCGACGCTCTTTTGCCAGAAAAGCCCGGATCTGCTTAATCGCCTCACGCCGAAAGTCGCGAAAGGAAATGCTACCTGCTGGTACCACCCGCTTATAGGCGCTCTCAATTTGTCGATCGAGTTCAGCGCGCAGTTCGAACGTTATGTTGTCGACTTCGAAAGCGTTATAGCCACGATCGTAAAGACGAGCCCAGGCTTCGATCTCTTCGCCCGAAATCACGAGTGAAACTCGTATGCTTGGGCGCTTGATCGTTCGAGGTTCTTAATCAGCCTATCGAGATAGATAAAGACTTCCTCCTCGGTGAACCAGATGCTTCGGCTTCCTTCCCACCACTTAAGCCAATCAGCGTAGAAAGCGTGCGTATCCTTCCAGAGAAGCGCGACTTCATCGATTGTCTCAGCCTCACGAGCCTGTGCGACGGTTGTCTCATAGGGAGCGCGAATCTTACTGATAATGTCGAGCAGTATATCACGAAGGGCTTTTCGACTTTCCTCTTTAAGTTTCGCGATCTCCCTTACCTCGGCGATTGCCCGGTCGATAACGCGCGCGAGCTCTTCACGCTTTGCTTCCGCCGACTCGCGCGTCGCTGCTTTCAGTTCTTCCAGTGCCGTCATCTTTCGCTCTTTCTTCGAAGCCTAGCGTTCGAACGCATCGGAGTAAACGCGAAAAACGACGGGCGGAAGTCACGGCCGAATGTTCAAGGCATGCGAAAACCTAGTCTGGAAATCTGGCCAGGCGAACGGCCACCCTGAGCGCTTCAAACAGTGTCAGTTACCGAAAAGCAAAATGCGTAGTAAGGCAATCATTCCCGCTAGCTCGATTGGTAACACGCACAGCAGAACTTCGACGATCGCAACCGATACTACAATCCGCCAAAACATTGCCTCACTACCTAGTGTCCTATTACAACATTATCCTGCAGCGTACAATAGCAAAAGAACGGAGACCTAAAAACAATACGTGGTCACACGTTTGTTAGGCGTTGGAATATGTCTAGAAAAACTCGCCAGCTTGAGCTTTCGCGTGTGCAGATTCTTGGCTTCCGACGCCGGGCGGGCTGAACTGAAGCGGCGAGCAGAGCTTTGGACAACCCGGTCTGGCCCGGTGCCCTACTCGCGAATGGGGAGATTGCCGGTGTTTGGCGGCGATCAGCGGCCGCGGTTTCCATCGACGCGTGGCGCCCCGTTCAGCGGCCGAATGGGAGCCAGTCGAGGCCGAGGCGATTGCGCTTCCTCTACCAAGTCTCAACGGGCGGATTGCAATCCACGGAAGCTGACACTGTCCAGGCAAACTGGCCCTCCTAGTGTCCTGTTCACGAAATAGCTGGTCTTTCGCCGCTGGTCAGTTGGCTGTTTTTCAAGGCGCGAACGACGAGCATATCTGAATCGATACGTAAGGAGTGAGCAACGCGGAAAAACAGCCAACTGGCCGCGGCCCGGAGGGTTG
>JAFAIO010000539.1 GCA_019236675.1 Verrucomicrobiota bacterium | reverse complement strand
GGATGCGTATGCCAATCGTTTTCGACGGAAGGAATCTATTCGATCCGGCTACAATGCAGGATCTCGGTTTCCGATACTTTGGAATCGGGCGTCCTTTGGCCAAGTCCAGTCATAGTAACCGGAACAGTAGCGGCACACGCACACGTGAAGACCTCCTAGCCATCCGCTCTAACTGACACGATGAGCTGGATAGTTCAATTACACGAATCTGCCTAGTCCCCTGGATAATGCGATTCTCTTCATCAATGGGCGGCAACGTCATCATGGTCGGTACTGGTGATGACGTCATGCCACTCAGCGATTTCCTTGTTGAACGCCTCGGTCTTCTCGCTGTAATACTTCAGCGTGTCGGCGCCGAGCGGAAGGTGCACCGGCGGCTTCGGTGAGGCGGCCAGGCGGACAATGGCGGTCGCGAGCTTCACCGGATCGCCCGGCTGATGATAGCTGATCTTGCTCGCAATCCCGCGCATAGCACCGGCGGTCTCCGCGTAGTCTTCGATGACCTGTTCGGCGCGCAGGAGAGAGGCACCGTCCAGGAAGTTGGTGCGGAAATAACCCGGTTCGACCGTGGTCGCAAAGATGCCAAGCGGTGCGAGCTCCTTGGCCAGAGCTTCTGTGATGCCTTCCACAGCGAACTTTGTGGAGCAATAGATCCCCCACCTGCCGAACCGGTGAGGCCGCCGACCGACGAAAAGTTGATCACGTGGCCCGAGCGCTGGCGGCGCATGTGAGGGAGGATCGCGCGCGTGACCTTCAGCAGCCCAAAGACATTGTTTTCATACACACGGCGGGCTTCGTGGTCGCTGATCTCCTCCACGCCACCGAGCAAGCCGAAATCGGCGTTGTTGGCGAGGACGTCGATGGAGCCGAATCTCTCCACGGTTTCGGCCGCGACTTTGATGGCTTGAGGCTCCTCGTTGATATCTAGGATCGCGACATGGAGCTTCGGGTGATGCTCGAGTTTGTCAGCAAGCTCCTCCGGCTTACGGCGGACGGTTGCGACGACGTTGTCGCCGCTGGCCATGACGGCTTTGCTAATTTCGAGACCGAAGCCGCGAGAAGCTCCAGTGATGATCCATGTCTTTGTCGTTTTCATTAGGTTGCTCGGTGGGGTTTCTTGGAGGCAATCCGATAACAGCTAGGGTAGGCTCATCGATCGCCGATGAGGCTACTCTTGCAAAATTAATTATCGAGCTGTCTTTATTAGAAGCACTGATAATCCGCTCTGACCACTGAATCAGCGCAACTGACGACGGCGGCAGGATCACCCTGGAGCAACTTCGCTACTTGAGTTTAACCAAAAGATTGCTCTCCGCTGTTATCGGTTACATGATCTGGAACCCAATAACTCCGTGGAGGCAAAGCATGGTTTTGTGGCTGGAATCCCAAGAAACGCTAGTAATCGTCCTCATCGTATTCGCCTTTTGCTATCTTCTGGCGGCGCTCATTCTGGTTGGCCTGGCCGGTCTGTCACGGAGCCCCATAGCCGGCGCGCTGCACGTAACCACCCCGGCTATGTTGACCCCGCTAGCGATGATCCTTGGCCTGGTGATCGCCTTCCTGGCCACGCGAGTATGGGGGAACCTGGATCATGCACATTCCTACCTCGCGGAGGAAGCGAGCGGAATCCACGAAGTCATATTGATCTCAGCGACGCTGCCGTCCGAGACGAATACCGCCCTCCGAAAGGAAATCGGAAACTACCTTCGCTTTGTTGATCAGGTTGACTGGCCGGCAATGTTACGGGGACAGGAAGGCCTTCGCCAGACCCCGGCGGGACTGCCCGCGGCGCTCGCAATTTTACTGTCCCTCGTCCCGCAGCAACCAGGCGAACAGCTCGCTCAGAGCCGAGCCGTCGCTGCTATCGAGCAAGTGCTCCAGGCTAGGCGGAAGCGGATTCTACTCAGTGAGGCGGTAATTTCGTTGCCGCAGTGGATAGTCATCATTGTGCTCGACGCCTTGGTTCTCCTCACCATCGGCACAGTGCATGCCGGCAAGCATACAACTGCCGCGGTCAATATGTTCATCTTCTCGACCGCCGTAGCCTCCTGCGTTGTCCTACTGATGATCAATGACCGCCCCTTTAACGCTGGCGGGATCGTTATCCAGCCAACGGCGCTTCACGACCTCGCCCTGCAGTGATCGCTTGGAGATCACACGCCTGCAACTGACCAGTTGCCCGAAACCTCGCGTCCAACGAATGCTTACGTCAGCAATCGCGGAATCTTACCCAACGCTCATATCTGCTTAACCCGAAACAGGAAACTGAGATGGGACAGGTCAGTAGTCCGCAAAACCCTAACCCTCCCCTGCACTCTGAAATAATTGACGGGTCCCTAGCTCTAGATGTCCTGATTTGCCGCGCCGCTTTTGGCCCTGGCGCTGCGCCTGATGATTGATTAGGGTCTTCGATGAAGACGATCACCCACTTTATCTTGCTCGCGATGATACTGGTGGGCGTTAGTTCCTGTGCGAGTACCTCTGTGACCAAGATCGGCATTGCGACTTACGCACCGCTAGCCGAAGGCAAGGACGTCACGATCTTCAACACCGAAAGCGAGGTTAAACAACCTTTCGTGGTGGTTGGAATCATTTCCTACGAGGGTCCGGGTAACAACGACAAGTTAGATTTTGGCGCCGCCACGGAGCCCTTGAGAGAGAAAGCCAGGGCGTTGGGCGGTAACGGAATCATAATCGACAAATTTCACCCGATTAATTCCGTGATCACCTCGACTCGAATCTCCGTCCGGGCCAGAGCGATTCACCTGATTTAGGCAGAAAAAATCTTACGCAAAGCCGCGAAGACGCAAAGATTTAAGACAAAGATTTAGACGAGGCGATTACGCTCGATGGAGCGTCCGGCTCGTCTCGAACGGCATCAACGTTTAACTCATCGTGCCGAGGATTTAGCAGGCACAGAGACTTCAAATAAAAGCTGAGGGAGGCGACAGAGATCTCCGTTACCTCCATTAGCTCCTGTTCAAAATCCGTCTTCTCTTTGCGTCTTTGCGGCTTTGCGTAAGATTTTTTCGGTCTTTGTGAACTCCCGTATTGTGAATGTTTGCGCAGCTGAAGGAAACCGCTTAGGAAGGAGCCATGAATCCTAGAAATGGCGTGACTCGGCGAGAGTTCCTGCGCCGTTCTTTGATCACAGCGGCCGGACTAGCGACGGGCGTTTCCGCTACTACGGTCTCTTCCGAACAGACTTCATCGAGCGAATCACTACGGCTCGTTTTCGCGACTGATGCCCATCTTATGCTGAACGACGCCTTACGCTCGGAAGAAGGACTGGCCGCAGCGGTTGCGGCGATTAAGGGTTTGCAACCACGACCAGATCTGATCGTTTGCGGCGGCGATCTCACAGATACGTCGCCAGAGCTCGACTATCCCGCCGCAGACAAGCTACTCAATCGCTTCCTCGGTATTTGGAAACGGGGTCAGTCGATCGAAACACATTATGTTTTCGGAAATCACGATCTCGTTGGCATAAAGAACCCGCTGGTTTCTCGACATGATTCCCGGTTTGGCAAAGGTCTGTTTGAAAAGCGCCTCGGTCTGCCAAAGCTGTATTACTCTTTCGAAAAGCGGGGTTGGCGTTTTATAATTCTCGACGATGTCTGGCCAAATCCGGACGGCAGTTACTACGGGGAGTACAAGGCGGACCAGCTCGATTTTGTCCGAAGCGAATTAGAGGCCCATAAAGAAAAACCCACTGTCATCGCCGGCCACATCCCGACGGTTTCTGTTTTCGGGACCTGGGCGGGGTTTGCCAGATTTGTTGGGACCAATTTCAAGCGTCGGCCTTCGCTGATTTCGAGAAATGGCAACAGTCTAGTCAACCTGATCCGCAATTCTGCGGCCAACGTGAAGCTAGTGCTCGCCGGACACCTTCACTATCAAGAGAGGATGGACATGGATGGGGTCTGTTACCTGAACGGAGGCGCGGTTTGTGGTAACTGGTGGAAAGGTCCGCTGATGGGCTGTTCGGAAGGATTCAATGTGATCGATCTGCGCCCAGATGGTTCATTCACCATCGATTATAAGACGTTTGGTTGGCGAGCAAGCTAAGCCATTCGAATTCGCATGGTACGGAAAGATCACAAAGGCTTCGACGAGCTCAGTCGAGGCGTCGAAGCCTTTGTGATCTTTTCGTATTGTGTCGTCAAAGCTGGGGTCACACCCGGAAGGCCGCCAGACAACACAGGTCCGGTCTGTCTATTGGCTACCTAATTGGTAGCAATTAGTGAATCTCGCGCGAAGATAGCCTATGAGCGTGCAGGTTTACGGAAGCAATCACGTAGCCATTGAAGTAGGCGACATCAAACAGGCGGTCGCATTCTATCAGGACCTTTTCAATTTGGAGAAACTCGACCAGGGTGAAGGTGACGCATTTTTTAAGCTCGGCGAGCATCAGTTTCTAGCGATGTTCGAACACAAGAACATGATCATCGATGCAAGCGACCGCCACTTCGGTATCATGGTGCGCGATGCGAATCAGGTAGCTCAAGTCCGTGACAAACTAACAAAGAAATACAACATTGAACCGGTCCCACCCTTCCGCTGCGACTTCCGAGATCCATGGGGTAACCGAATTCAGGTAGTTGATCTGCACGACGAGTCTCTAATTTGGCTGCTACCATATCGGGAGGTTCAAGAAGTTGGAGTCTCGTTTATATCGCGGTAAGCGCGAACGAGACCGGTTTCTCCTAGTCGCCGGACGTACGTTTATCAGATTGGGCTGCACCTTGGGGCCCAGAATCTGGATTTTTACCTCTCTCGGAAAGGTTCTTGATATGGTTGAGAACGCGCAGGTGAATGTGATGGATAATCAGATCCGACCACAGCCGCCAATAGAAACTCGGCCAGATTTGGTCGGTATACCAGGTTTTCCCTTCTAACAACGTCTTTCCTTCTGGTAACGCGGTCAGCCGTAGTTCACCTTCATGAGACTCGAGGTAACCATGCAAGTGCGGTGTCTTGAGGTGTGGATAGGGCGAGAGCTCTTCCATCGGCTCCGGTTGATCAGCAACTGAAAAGCGTA
>JAFAIO010000423.1 GCA_019236675.1 Verrucomicrobiota bacterium | reverse complement strand
TTCTCCTTATCGAAGATGGCCGGCTAGGTACTAAACCGTCACGGTTGACACTAAGCACACCTCGAAACTCTCAGGACCGGGCAGCCGCTTATGCACGGGCCGCTGGCGAACTCGCTGGATACCCGGTTGATCAAATATTGGCATTAGCAAAGGACGCAGAAGGCCTGTTGGCAGCCATCGCGAGCTCGGAAATTACTGGCGCCCCGTCAGCACTGATTTTAGTCGGTGAGCAACCCTTTCTGAATGATCGATCTGCCGATCCAATATTGACCGAGGCAATCGAGAGAGCGCGGATCACATTCAGCCTCTCTCTCCCTTTGTGTGCCACTCTTCAGTCAAACCTGGGAAAACGACTTTGGTTTCTGCCGGAATGGTTCACGTCGACAAACGGAGCAGCCTCCAACCAGGCGACTGCGCTGCGGAATCGTGAGATCCTAGGGTGGATTTTGGACTCTTTGAAGGAAGGCGTGCCGCCGCAGAACTACTTGCATGGAACCGATATATCTACGGATCTGGCCCGGACCGTGCCTTATGTCGACCCCTCGGCTCCGGCGGGCATCCATTGGAGTATGCACGCTTACTTCCAAGCGCTGTATCGTTTGTCACAGTCCGGCTACCGGCCAGACTTTATCGTCGACGTCGGCGCCTCCACGGGCTTTTGGTCACATGTCGCTAGCCATATCTTTCCGCAAAGCCGGTTCTACCTGATCGAGCCCCTGCTGGAGCAGTACCAGAGGCGAGACAAAGCGATTTACTCAATGCATCCGGAATTTGTCACTATTGCCGCGGCCGCCGGCGATCAACCCGGAGAGGCCGTGCTCAACGTCTCCACGGATCTGTATTCAAGCAGCTTGCTAGATGGGCCCGAGGGCTCTCCCGACCTGCATTGGGAAAAGGCGCGCGTACCAATACGGACGCTGGATGAAATCAGCTCGACATTTGCGATTGCCGGTCAGGGGGCTTTGAAAATCGACGTTCAAATGGCCGAGCATCTTGTGCTGGATGGCGCTATTCGTTTTCTGGAGCAAATCGATGTTATTTGTATAGAGCTCTCTCTCAATCGATTCGCGCCGTCCTCTAAGAATCTTTTCGAAATGATGACAAAACTTCACGAGCTCGGTTTTCAGTATTTCGATACTGCTGGTTCTTGGCGACATTCCCGAAGCGGGCGCATGATCCAGCAGGATACCATTTTTATGAGAGCAGCTTTGGCTGAAAACCTTGCCTGGGAGTGAACCCGACAAATCGTCATCGGCAATTTACTCAAACCGGCTCGACTGAACATGTCTATCCTAGGAAAAATCAAGGAACAAATCAGTAGCGCCAGCCAACGAGCACTGGGCATCGACGGGATCCGCTACCAATTGCAGGCGACGTTGGAGAAGTTGGACAAGCTTTACCAGATCGAAGGCAGGCTTGTCGAACTAGAAGCGAGAAGTGCTCAAATAGACGGCAGGACCGCACTGACAAATGACCAACTGCAGAATCTCCAATCATTCTTGACCTGGTATTCCAATCGAGTCGAGCCCTGGTTCTGGACCGGAAACTTTTCTCATAACGATCCGGAGGAAGAGTTGGCGGGGTTGTTGTTCAATTTTTTGCCAGGAAACGGGTTGCTTAACGTGGGGCCAAAAACGAGCGCTTTCGCGAAAGCTGCGGCTCGGGTCGGTTACGAGGTACACCATTTGGAACCGCCGGATGCCATCGCCTCGCCGGAAGGTTTGAAGACTTCCGGGGATAAAATCGATTTCTTAAATATATCTGGCGAGGATGTCGATGCCGGCTTGGTTAAGGCGCTCGATTCGATCCGCGCGGCCGTCGTCCAAATCGAATTTGCGGACGATAACTCGCTCCCAGCGAACAACGGGGTTCAGCAAAAGGTTCGTGTTCCGACATCTGAGATAATCAAAGAACTACGCGGACAGAGCTATTACTGGAGCGTGATAATTTTCCGGACGGAGGCTGAAGGCTTTATTCGTATGGGCACAAATTTGGCAAGTATTCCGGACAAAGCCTGGGGTACGATCGTTTTCTTTCGTGACCACCAACTCTTCTTGAAGGCGTTTCATTGGTGCAAAACCACCCTGCCGCGGTATCGGGCTGCGCGCTTGGCAACCTAACTCTCGAGGTCGCTAGGACTTCCGGGAGCCAGGTAGACACATTTTGAGAACCTGCGGAACTTTATTGACAATCAAGTCGCTTGAACTTCCAGTGCCCGAAGGAGTGTAGTTGCATGACCCCGAGCGAGGCCCTGCCGGTCCAACCCGGCCCTTTTCTTAAAGAAGTAGAGAGCGAACCGTCGAATCCCGTAGAACTATCCGTCATTGTTCCCGTTCTTAACGAAGCAGGGACTCTAGCAGAACTCGCTCAAGGACTTCAGCAGGAGATGGAACAACTCGGCCGGACTTGGGAAATCCTTTTTATCAACGACGGGAGTACCGATCACTCGGAAGAAATTCTGAACGGGCTCGCCGAGAAAGACCCGCGTCTCCGCGTTATCCACTTTCGCCGGAACTTCGGTCAAACTGCCGCCATGATGGCTGGGTTCAACTTTGCCAGAGGTGATATCCTCATTCCGATCGACGGCGACGGCCAAAATGACCCGTCGGACATCGCTAAGATGCTGGCATTGCTAGAACAAGGTTACGATGTGGTTTCAGGTTGGCGAAAGGACCGCCAAGACAATTTTATCCAGCGGAATGTGCCCAGCATTTTAGCAAACCAACTGATTTCGCTCGTTTCCGGTGTTCGCCTGCATGATTTCGGGTGTTCCTTAAAGGCATACAAACGAACGGTAGTCGACGGGATCCGGCTGTACGGCGAAATGCACCGGTTTCTACCCATCTATGCCTCGTGGCACGGAGCAAAAATCACGGAGGTGGTGGTCAATCATCACCCCAGGCGGGCCGGCCGTTCCAAATATGGGTTGGAGCGAGTCGCAAAGGTCCTCCTCGACTTGCTGGTCGTTAAGTTCCTCGATAGCGCTGCTCAAAAGCCGATGTACGTGTTCGGCGGTTGCGGCATCTTCAGCTTGGCCTTGAGTATCCTTGCTTTTCTCTGGATGCTTTACCTGAAGATTTTCAAGGACTTTGCGTTCATCACCACGCCAGTGCCCCTGATCGTTGTAATGTGCTTTATGATCGGGATGATGTGCATCCTGCTCGGCCTATTGGCTGAGATGATCATGCGCACTTTCTACGAGTCGCAGGGCAAACCCATTTACAACATCCGCGAAAGCCGAAACCTGGAAAGCGGTCACGGCTCGCTGCGCCGGCTTTAGACCGATTTCACCACGAACTCGTGGAGCGCTGCCTCGCTTCCGCCTCCGCCAAGCCTGCGGCGCGACAGTTTGCGATGCCGTTGGTGGCGCATTGTCTCGCTTGCTAGGCCAGGGCTCCGAAGGAGCGACATCTTTATAGCGATCGGGGCGACGCCTCTCCCCAATCACAAATCACGACTTGTCCTGCGAACCTTCAGCGAAGAAGGAATCATCTCTCTGTCTCCGGTCACGCAGCCACGGAGCATACACAGCCGCTCCCGGCCCGCAGCAATCGGGTAATACGCAACCACCAAGCCCCTAGCTCGATATTGGTTTACAAACTCCTCGAAACGAGATTCGTTGAACCGACGAGGCTGATCCCCGGTACCCGGATCGGTTAGTTTTCTAGCCAGCCTTGCTACTGATGGATTCTTGCTCTGAGCCAGGTTTCGGACCGGCTCGGTCAAGATGACGCCTTTGTGAGCCGCCGCTAGCATGCGGTCAACAATCGGATTCGGATCAGGCAGGAAATGATAGAGACTGGACTGCATGATGACATAGTCTGCCTCTGGCAAGGAAACATCGGTGGCCACATCCCACACGATTCCAGTAACTCGTGGAGATTCTTGGCTGTTCGCTCTTGGCCGCTTATCTGGTCCCATCCGGGAGAGTCGTTCCACAAAGCGACGATTGATATCTAGTCCTGTGTAGGACACATCTCTTGGTCGAAGGTATCTAAAATACAGCGTAGCGGGCCCACAGCAAAGGTCCACGACGCTGGACCCTTTTGGAATGAGAGTAGCCAATGCCTCTGATCGGTCTTTGTACCCGCTTCCGTAAAGAACCCGCATCAAAGCCTCGTAGAGACAGGCGGATTGGTAAAAAACGCTCGTATTCACTCAGCCTAGTCGGAAAATGCCGCACCCTAAGGGGCCACTGTCGCTGCGGCGTCCAGCTTTCTCAGAAGATAACAAACGCCCCAAGTATCTGTTGTCGGTGTCCTGCCGGTAAGGAATTCCTCAGTGGCAACCAACCTGAGCCCAGCTGCCCTTCCTACCTCTTCAATTTCGTCAGGGAAGAGGTAGCGCATCACGTGCTCTTCATTGAACTGAACCCGGTTCCCGGTGTCGATATCTTCGCAATCCAGTTCGTAGAAGACTTTCACAGTCGCGCTGTCGCTGGCAATTTCGGGTCGCGCCACACGCTTTACGCGATATCGCTGGTTCGCTGCCTCCTTCGTCCGAACAGAAGGGGGCGTCGCCTGGACGGCCGGTCCATGCCAAACGTCAAATAGGAAAAGGCCCCCGGGTTCCAAGTGTTCTGCTGCAGTCTTGAACGCCGCTGCTAAATCTTCATTGGTTGCCTGATAGCTGATGACGTGAAACAGGGAAACGACCGCATCAAAGGTGTGGCCCATCCGTATCACTCGGAGGTCACCGACCTCACACGTGAATGATCCCGGCTTGTCCGCCCTGGCTTCCAGGCGCCGGGCGATTGACGCCATCTCGCTGCTCTTTTCGACGCCATGAACGTCGAATCCCATCGCTGCAAGTGACCCACCATGTCGTCCGGTTCCCGATCCTAGCTCCAAAATGCTTCGCACCTGTGCATTCGCTCCCCGCAGTCGACCAGCGACATACTCGGCCTCAGCCTGGTAATCCTTGTCGGCGTAGAGAAGGTCGTAGTAAGCAGAATATTTGTGAAAGCTCAAGTCAGGTAGTCCTTGTCACGATTCCGCCGGGCTGGAACTGATTTTGTAACCGCCTTTCGGAACTCGCGTTTCAAAGCAGGTTTTATCGCCTTCGCCGGCGTAAGGTCCCTGCTTAACTTCGATCATCTCCAGATCTTCGATCACCTCAAATCCATGCCCACCTTTGATTAGCAAGATCACATCCCCTTGCCTCAACACACGGCTCTCCAGATACTCCCGATCGGCATCGAAAAAATCCACTCTCAGGCGGCCCCGCTTGATGAATAACGTCTCCTGGGTATAAGCGACCGTTCGGTGAACGGGGTTATGCACATGAGCGCTAATCACTTTGCCAGCCGGATGCTGCATATAGGCCAACTGTTGTGATAACTCGTTGGACGTAAAAAAATTGACGCCCGGAGCGGAGAATTCATTGCGCACGATCAATGCTAGCGTCTCACCTTGATGTTCAATATGCTCCACCAACTCGCTGGACGGTTTGTTCACGTCGGTATTCATGGACATGACTATTCGAACAAAGCTCGAACTGCAGCCGCCGACTGTTCGGCTTGATCCCGGGTCAAGGCCACCCCACTCGGAAGATAAAACCCGCGCCTGGCAATGCGTTCGGCAACTGGGCAAGAAACATCGCGAAAAAAGCCCATCCTCGTTAAAACCGGCTGCTCATGCATCGGCCAAAAGAACGGCCGGGTCCCGATTCCGGCACTCGCTAGCCTGCTCATTGCCTCTTCCGCATCAAACGGCACCTCGTCTTTCAATACAATGCCGTAGACCCAGTAGATGTTTTCTGCATAAGGCGTCCGAGGTTCCTGCAGTTCCACTTCTGTCACACCTTCCAAAAACTCGTTGTACCAGCTACCGATCAATCGTTTCTTCTTTATTGTCCGGTCCAATACCTCCAATTGGGCAACCCCCACCGCTGCCTGCAGATTGCTCATGCGAAAATTCCAGCCGAGCTCTTCATGAATGAAACGCCGCTTCTTTCCAAAACAAAGGTTCCGCAAAGCTCGACATCTCTCGGCCAGATCCTCGTCACTCGTCAACACCATTCCACCTTCACCGGTGGTGACGTGTTTGTTTGGGTAAAAACTGACGGTAGCGACATCTCCAAACGACCCCACCATGCAAGCATCGCCGGATCGGCTGTGGTAAACCTGCCCGATCAGTTCCGCGCTGTCTTCGATAAGCTTCAGCCCTCGGTCGCGCACAATTTGCATAACTGGATCCATGTCCACTGGCAACCCATAGATATGGACGACCATGATTGCTTTGGTCCGAGGTGTGACCGCTGCCTGCAGCTTTGAGGGGTCCAAATTCCAGGTCGCGGGGTTAGCATCTACCACCACCGGAATGGCCCCCGCTCGTACGACCGCAGCCGCACAGGAGATGATTGTAAACGTCGGCAAAATTACCTCGTCACCAGGACCGATTCTTAGGGCTGCGATCGCCAGATCCAGCGCCACCGACCCATTCATGACCGCCACGCCGTATCGCTGCCCGGAAATGGCCGCCATTCCTTCTTCGAGCTTGCGGACAAACGGCCCTTCAGAAGATATCCAACCGGTCTCTACGCATTCCACCAAGTACTTGGCTTCGTTGCCAGTGAGCAATGGTTCATTAACTGGTATCATCATTAGTCAAACTAAAACACGCGTCGAAGGTCGTAAGTTTACCGGATAACTTTGGCATCAAGAGCCGTTGTCTGGTACCTCTATCGATCCTTAGAGGCGTGCTCTTGGTCCCGGGGCGTCCCGGCGATGCCATACTCTACTTTTGACGCGCGTTCTTCGTTATTCCTCACTGAAAGATCTCGAGCCACCGGCGGTAAAGTAGCCTCCGGGCGCACTCTGAGCAAAACGATGCGCAAAATGACACCTAATCGCGAAATGAGTTCATTCGCTTTTGCCCCAACGCGGGCGATGACCCAGTTCGCTTTTGTGCGAGCAAGGTCTAGCCCCAATCGACAGGTATAAACAAAGTGCGCCAGTAACAAAGTATAATTGGCCCGGATGATGGATCTGGACCGAACCGACTGGATTTTGGAAATCGCGCGGGATTGAACCTGTTGGATTGCTTTTAGGTGAGCGTTTTCTTTCTTCGCCAGGTCCAACTGTGCGCGAAGCCAACCCAGCATCCCCGGAAGATCCATGGCTTGTTCTAGCCACCAAACGCTAGTCAGGGACTCTAAAAAACGAAAATAGAAGATCGCATTATCGACTTCCGGATCAACGGCTATCGGCAGTGTCACTTGATAGTCTCTTAGTGACTCCCGTTGCAAATTTGCGAGTGGACTGTGGAAATTGGTGTGAGTCGCGTCACCATCATAACCTAGATTCGTCACCAGATTTCGGCTGGGGAAAACGTGAACATACCCATGCCGCCAAGACGAAAACATTACTTGGAAATCCCAGGTATCAATTAGGCCAGACTGAAGCGTCTTAAAGATCTGAAACCAATATTTGGCCTGGTTCTGCACGGGATTGGCGCGATTTATGATCTCGAGCCATTCCCTCCAGTCTCCAGCCAGCCTGAAGTCGTATCTCTTCCAGAAACGGCGCCAGGTTGCCCAACCCCAGATCTGGACAAACTTGGAGAAACCATAGGGTTGCTCCAGGTGAAGAGATCGCGGCAGAAAATTATCTCCCGAAATCGAGCCAACTTCAGGCTGATCGCGATAACGATCCAGCATCTCTTCGCAAAACGGGAAAAAGCTCGGATCAGGTAAACAATCGTCCTCGAGAATAATTCCTTCTTCTTCCTGATCGAAGAACCAGTTAATGGCTTCACTGACGGCTGTACCGCAACCAAGGTTCTGGTCACGGAAGAGCGTTCGAACTTTGCAGTCCCAATCGACCCGATTCAGGATCGAGCGAGCATCCGCGCACCGACTCCATTCCCCGGCCTTCTCCGGTCGAGGACCATCCGCCGCGACGTAAAGACGCGAAGGCCGGTAGGCTCTTATCTCTTCAAAGACCTGGCGGGTCGGCTCAGGACGATTGAAAATTAGAAATAAAACTGGCGCGCTTCCTGGCATGCAACGTACTAGCTAATGGCAACTCCGACTACCTTGCCATCTAAATTAGACAGAAGGACTAGCCGCAACAGAAGCGCAAAGATCGTAAAAAGAAAGGAGAAACCGGGATCTAATGCCTGCCAGAGTTGCTATACAGGTATAGCTAAGCTAGGTTCGTTCGGTGCTGGCTATCCGCTTAGATCCTGAAACCGAAGAACGCTTAGCTCGCCTCGCCGAGAAAACCGGTCGCACCAAAACCTTTTACGCTCGTGAGGCCATTTTGGAGTATCTGGAAGACATGGAAGACTACTTCCTCGCCGTCGAGACGCTCCAAAACCCTGGGCGTATCTACAGTAGTGAAGAGGTGAAGCGTGAGCTGGGATTATAAGTTCACCGAGCGCGCTCTGAAGCAATTAAAGAAACTCGGTCATCAAGCCCAAAAACGCATCATTGATTTTCTTGATACCAATGTCGCTAATGTCGCCGATCCCCGTCAGCACGGAAGAGCACTGAGCGGTGAGTTGCACGGTCTGTGGCGCTACCGGGTTGGCGACTACCGCATCGTCTCTCAAATACAAGATGAGGTCCTAATCGTGCTAGTCATCCGCGTCGGGCATCGTAAAAACACCTACGACCGGTAACGCACCTACCGAAAAACCTGAAAACGGTCGAGCCACGGACAACGGCGACCCCGCACAACCGGTCTATAGCTCCCTGACCATATCGTGGCCTTAGAACAAAATCTGCGTACCTTCACCTCGGCCTTTCTTTGCGGCTTTGCGGCTTTGCGTGAGATTTGGATTTTACTGGTGTCCTTCGGCAGCCGGCGGTCTCGTCGTTGACGGCGGTCTCGACGCTGTCTATTGGGTTACACGTTATGTGCGGAATTGCTGGCTTTGTTGGGAACGGCGGTCGAACTGAGCTCGAAAGGATGACTCGTCGATTGGCTCATCGCGGGCCTGACGGCGAGGGACTTTGGGTTTCAGATCGAGATCGCGTTTTTTTAGGGCACCGCATACTCGCAATTGTCGATTTGGCAAACGGCCAACAACCGATGTTGAGCGCCGATGGCAAGCTGGTCATCACTTTTAACGGCGAGATTTACAATCATCGGGAACTTCGCCAAGAACTAGAAACTGCGGGACACCAATTTCAATCGGATCATTCCGATACCGAGGTTCTCATTTACGCATACCGCCAGTGGGGGCCAAAGATGCTTTCCCGGCTCAACGGGATGTGGGCCTTTGCCATTTACGATGTCGACAAACAAACTCTTTTGCTCAGCCGGGATCGATTCGGCAAGAAACCGTTATTCTATCATTTCGATGGTACCACTCTGGTTTTCGCCTCGGAGCTCACTTCATTAATCCTGCATCCAGACGTGCCGCGCTCTTTCGACCAGGAGTCTTTAAAAAAACTTTTCGCTTACGGCTTTATACCCGCTCCCCGCGCTCTCTTAGAAAATGTCCGCAAACTACCGGCCGGGCACTGGATGAAGTTTGATCTCCGCAAACGGCAAATTGAGATCCAGGAGTATTGGCGATTCGAATTTGATCCTTTCCAAAAGACTCCAAAACACCCGGAACAAGAATGGGGATCAGAGCTGATCCGGCTGCTTGATACCGCCGTCAAACGGAGACTTGCCGCCGACGTCCCGGTCGGAGTTTTTCTTAGTGGCGGGATCGACTCCAGCTTGGTCGCAACGCTGGCCACTCGCCATCAATCCGTGGTCGAGACGTTCAATATCGGATTTACAGAAAAGTCATTCGACGAACGCGAGTATGCGCAACTAATGGCCCAACGTCTCGGTACCCGGCATTTCGAAGAAGTGTTTTCCATCGAGCATTGCCTCGAGTTTGCGCCGAGTGTGGCCCAAAATTTGGATGAAGTCTTCGGTGATAGCTCGATTTTGCCGACAACCTTGGTTTCGAAATTAGCGCGTACCCGAGTAAAAGTCGTTCTCGGTGGAGACGGCAGCGACGAACTGTTTGCCGGTTACGATCCGTTTCAAGCTCTGCGGTTCGCTATCCCCTATCACACGCTCACCCCCAAGGCGGGTCACGCGGTAGTCCAGGCGCTGGCTAACCGTCTGCCGGTTTCGCATGTGAACATGAGTCTCGATTTCAAGGTTAAGCGCATGCTGCGGGGACTGTCCTATTCCCGAGAATACTGGCTCCCAACTTGGATGGGTCCCTTGCACCAGTCGGAAATCGCCGACCTCTTCGGTACTCCGGTCGCCCCGGAAGAGTTGTATTCGGAGGCGTTGGAAGCTTGGAACGATCCGACGGCTCATACCGATGTCGACCGGGCCATGCAGTTCTACCTCCGGCTTTATCTACCCGACGATATTCTGGTGAAAGTAGATAGAGCCAGCATGGCTTTCGGTCTGGAGGCGCGCGCCCCGTTTCTCGATATCGATCTTGTGAACTTCGTGCGCCGGATCCCCTCTGAGTACAAGTTGAGAGGCCGCACCACGAAATACCTGTTAAAAGAAGCAGCGCGTTCGTTGCTCCCCTCGGAAATCATTGACCGGCGAAAGAAAGGCTTTGGTGTCCCGATCGGCCAATGGTTCCAGAGCGGCGCCCTGAGCCTCAACGGCTCGGGCAAGTTACCTGGATTGAATCGGAGCGTCGTACAGAGCCGTCTGAAAGACCATACCCTTGGTAAGCATGACGACCGCGCGGCGCTCTGGTGCGTTTGGATGCTGGACCGGTCGCCTCTGGCGGGCTCGCCAGAGGCTCGTTCGCAATAGCAAATAGAAAATAGCAAATAGCAGATTGGGGCTGTGGCGCCCAACGGCGGGTTGCGAAGACTTTGCTATTTGCTATCTGCTATTTGCTATTCCGGGCGAGCTTCTGGCGAGTCCGGCAGAGCGAATGACAGATGGCCGATGACAAATGACAAATTATCAGCTTCACTCACAAGCCGCCGTTAGCCCTAATTATCTATTATTTGTCATCTGTCATTTGTAATTTGTTATTCCGCGTAGCGCCACCGTTCAACCCAGATCTGCGTAAGTGGTTTTAAACGGGTTTACGATTGTAAGACCGTCAATTCTGAGCCCGTCTTGGAAATCCTCGGATACCAGGTAGGCGCAGCCCAATTCCAGCGCCGCAGCTGCAATTAGACAATCCCACCATGATAGACAGAATTGGTCTTGGAGTTCCCAACCACGCCGAATGACCGCATCATTCGAAACGGCCGGTTTCCAGGAAAAAAACGCGGTTACATCGCTGCGTGCATCGTCGATCGGAAGACCAGGACGAAGCTTTTGGGTAACCGTCACGTAATACTCTTGTAATACCTGATAGCTGATCCGCCCATTCTGCCCCCGCCAAAGCATGGCCAGCCATTCCATAGCGCGTACTTGCTTGTCAGCCGCATCGGCGTCCCGCGCATAAACTAGGACATTGGTATCAACGAACGCTGTGCCGGTCATGCAACGAATCGCGCGTAGGATAATCTACCCGCTTTGCTTGAAGCTGCCGAGGCGTGCCGTTCAAAAACCGCCGCATCGCGGCGCCGTAACTGCGGTCCGATCGCATTCGCTCCGCTAACAGCTCGCCAACGAACCGCGAGACACTGGCGTTGCGTTCCGCGGCATACACTCGAAGCCATCGGGCTACCTCATCGTCCAGTGTGATGGTAACATTCTTCATACACGAATTTCGTGCTACACGAATCCAGTGTCAACAGATTACCCATTTTGGAGGGCACACAGCCCCGGGAGTCAGCTCCAGGGCGTTGAAATAAGACGGGAATAGCCGCAAAAGGCACAAAGGGCCTGCAATAAGAGCATCTCACATTCACGCGAGGATTCTGAAGGGGTGATAGAAGACAAATTTCACAGCAAGGCCACAAACAGGGAGTCCTCTGTCTCAGATCTTTGTGGCTTTTGTGGCCTTGCTGTGAAATTTGTCTTTGTCTTTGCGTCCTTGCGTGAGATTCGATGTGTTTAGTTGCGGCTATGAGGGGGTCAGCTCCGAGCCGGAAACCTCGCTCATTTGTCATTTGTCATCTGTTATTTGTCATGTGTTGTAACACACCTTGTCTAATTTCCTTTTTATTAACTACGAATATCCTCCGATCGGCGGGGGATCGGCTACTGCGTGCCAGCAGATCGCGCGGATCTTCGCTAAGCGAGGTCACCGCGTATTGGTGCTTACGGCCGGGATAGAATCCCTTCATGGAACCGTCACCGAAGACGGCGTTACGGTTGTGCGGACGCGGGCTCTGCGGAAAAGCCCGCATCAGTCGGGCGTTATCGAGATGGCCAGCTATGTCCTAGTGGCGAGCTGGCACGCTGTCAGACTCGCCCGAGCCCATCAGATCGATTCCGCACTGGCTTTTTTCTCGGTCCCCGGCGGAATCGTTGCCCGCTGGCTTAACCTTAGGACCCGCATTCCGTACGTCGTATCGTTGCGTGGGGGAGACGTACCGGGCACAGAACCGCACCTGGAAATTTTTTATCGGGCCCTTCAACCCCTTCGCCGTGACATCTTCAAGCACGCCAAAGCGGTTTGCGCGCCTTCACACGGATTAAAGGCGTTGTCTGAAAAAACCGATCCCTTCACGGTTCAAGTGGTGCCGAACGGGATAAATACCGATCTCTTCCGGCCGGAGCCTGAACGCCGCGCTAAAGTGCCTACGCTGTTATCGGTCGGGAGATTACACGCTCAAAAGAATGTCGGTTATCTCCTTAACCTGGTGGCTGCGATTAGGAGCAAAACCGAGGTCAGAGCCGTGATCATCGGGGATGGTCCGGAGCGAGCCGGATTGGAAGCGACTGCGGTCGCCCTCCGAATAACGGATTGTGTCCAATTCGCTGGCTGGTTGTCACGAGAAGAAGTCCGGGAAGCGTATCAGTCGGCGACCTTTTTGGTTCACGCTTCCAGTTATGAAGGGATGTCCAACGTCATCTTGGAAGCACTGGCGTCCGGGTTACCTGTCGCGGCTTCCCATATCCCGGAAAATACTGAACTGATCCAGGACGGCGCCAACGGATTCCTGTTCGACCCAGCCAGCGACCCCGCGCAACTGGCAGACCGTATTTCGCCTCTTTTCCAAGACCAAACCAACTGGGGGCACTTGAGCGCCGCCGCCAGAGCAACCATCGAAAAACGTTTTTCCTGGAACCACGCGGCGGATCTCCACGAAAAACTGCTGACCGAACAGCCGCAGATGGACGCAGATAAACGCAGATAAAGGCCAACCGCGAATGGACACGAATGGACGCGAATGGTGTTCGGATAGAACGAGTTGGATTTTAAGCGCCTTGGGGCTTGGTGTTCCTACCAAGGACCGGATTCTTCGGCTGTCGCTCACCGAATGACGCTTCAGCAGTCGCCCGTTCTAAGCGCTCTTTTGGCAGGCTCGTCACCTCAATTTTCGCGTTAATTCGCGTCCATTCGCGGTTGATCGTAGCACTTTCTCCGTCATCTGCGTAAATCTGCGGTTGAGTTCCGTTCTTTGTGTCCATTCGCGTGCATTCGCGGTTACTGTTATTATCCGGGATCATGCGGATTTCTCGAAAAGCTGAATATGCGCTCCGAGCACTTCTTCTATTAGGGCGAGATAATCCGGATAAGGTGCATCAAATCCAGGAGCTATCGGAAGCAGGGCGAATCCCGGTCAAGTTTCTAGAGCAGATTCTTCTGAGCCTGAGAAATCACGGGGTTCTCTCGAGTAAACGAGGAGTAGGCGGAGGTTACACCTTGAAGCGGCGCCCTTCAGAAATGACTGTGCTCGAGATAATCGAGCTAATGGACGGCCCCATCGCTCCTTTACCGTGCGCTCTCGATAAGAATTCTGAGACTTGTACCTGCGCTGAACCCGCCTTTTGCTCTCTCCGTCCGCTGATGCATGCGGCTCGACAACAACTCTGCGAACTGTTCGGCTCGAAGACCATCCAGGACCTGGTTGACCAAGCCAGGGACCGGAACGTCATGGTCTTCGACATTTGAACCACGAATGGACACGAATAAGGGCAATCGGAATAGCCGGTAAAGAACGTGTAGAACGCAAAGCGGCCCGGTCCTTAGCAATTCAAATACAACCTATTCGCGTCCATTCGCGGTTATTTTGCCTTTTTGCCTGCTGCGTCTTTGTGGTGAATTATTCTCTGTTATGGGAACCGCTATTGCTGCCCGAAGGTTCAACGTCCAAGAATACCACAAGCTTGCCGAAGTCGGCATTTTGGGAGAAGACGACCGGGTCGAGCTTTTGGATGGTCAGATCATGGTTATGGCTCCGATCGGCGAAAATCATCGAACTATTGTGGACTCACTGGCTGAACTTTTTTCTGATCAGCGCAAGGGCAGGTACCGGGTAGCGTCGCAGAATCCGATCCTGATCGATGACCAGGATGAGCCTCAGCCAGATCTGGTTCTCTACGATAGATCGGCGATCGGGCGGCACCCCTCGCCCCGAGACGTCTTTTTGATTGTCGAAGTAGCCGATACGTCATTGAACTACGATCAACGGTCTAAAATTCCTGTCTACGCCTCGGCCGCAATCAAAGAGGTTTGGATCATTGATCTGACAAATTACTCCATTCAGACCTATCGCGATGCACACCCAGCCATCCGCCGCTACGCTGACGCTGGAACGCATGACCGAGAGTCCCTGGTGTCGCCTCTCGCTTTTCCCGATGTGCGCGTCCGCTTAAACGATCTGCTCCAACAGGGTTAATGGTTGGTTATTGTGCGCTACCAAGGTCCGATCTTTCAGGTCTCACAGGTCAGACGACGGCCAGGTACGGCGGTAAACACTGAACTCGTCAAACAAG
>JAFAIO010000370.1 GCA_019236675.1 Verrucomicrobiota bacterium | reverse complement strand
TTGTTGCCGGCTCAGATCGTACAGAGCGGCTGGCGCATAATTTACCGGATCATGGGTTACAACCGCTACTTAAGAGATTTTTTCGCTTTCTGGGAAAAGTTGCGCCGGATGGCGCCTGCCTGAGACAGCGATCCTTTTAGCCACTCCACTGGTCTGAGACAACTGGAACGTCTAGGCTGTTCCAAGCGCAGAAGCTCTGCCTTCGCCAAGAAGGGAGAGGAGCCGAGTGCGGAAGCACTAATCGGCAGGCTCGGGCGTTTCGTTTAAGATTCGGACCTTAGCTTTTACGAAATCGCATCTCGTGTTGGAACCACAGGCACAAATCTGAGCATGTGGCTTGCTAGAACAGCCGAGCCAAATACAACCGAATTGGTCAAGATCGAAAGCTTTCTGCAAGAATGACATTGATTTCATGTGAGCCGAGAATTTTTCGAGATCTCGACGCGGCAGCGCGCTCGTGAAGCAAGTTGATTAAGAAATAGAAAACGTCTGCCCTCTCAAATTTACTTTAATCCACTTCAATTCTTTGTTCTAAAGGGTTGGTCAGCGAATTTACGGTAAGGAGGCCCCAATGCCTAACGAAGCCTCGCCGGACCACTTTTTTGAGACAGTATTAGCGTTTCACAGGACAGCAGCTTTAAAAGCGGCCATTGAACTTGGCGTCTTCACGGTGCTTGGACATAACGCGGGAACCGCGCTAACCGTGGCCCGGCATTGCGGAGCCTCGCCCCGAGGTGTGCGTAGCCTTTGCGATTACCTCACGACTCTCGGCTTCTTGACAAAAACCGGCGACTGCTACGATTTAGCGCGGGATTCAAAGGCATTCCTAGTTCCTGGTTCCCCAACGTACCTCGGCGGAGTGATCGAATTCCTGCTTTCACCGTCGCAGACAGAGTGTTTCAAAAATATAACTGCCGCAGTTCGCGAAGGCGGCACAGTGCTAAGCGAGGAGGGCGTCTCCGCATCAGAGCATGATGTGTGGATGCGGTTTGCCCATGCCATGTCTCCTGTTTTGCGTCCTCCGGCAGAGCTCTTGGCCACGTTTCTTGCGGCAGACGCTGGACCGAGCTGGAGGGTACTGGATATTGCTGCGGGCCACGGTGTCTTCGGCATTACTATTGCCAAGCGCAACCCAAATGCGCACGTTGTTGCACTGGACTGGGGGAGCGTCCTGCAGATGGCACAGGAAAACGCTCGCGCGGCGGGAGTAGCAGATCGCTACAGTCTCTTGGCCGGCGACGCGTTCGACGTGGAATACGGTACCGATTTCGACTTGGTTCTAATCACTAACTTCTTACACATTCTTGATGCCGCTGGAATTGAGAGGCTGCTGACGAAAGTCTACGCGGCTTTGAAAGCCGGAGGGAGAGCTCTCATCGTTGATTTCATCCCTAACCCGGACCGGGTGTCGCCTCTTGTTGCGGCTCAGTTCAGCCTCTGGATGCTAGCCACAACGCCAGGCGGTGACGCCTACACATTCTCCGAGTACGATCACATGCTGAAGAAGGTAGGGTTTTCGCGTTGCGAGCTTCAAGAAATGGCTCCGACGTTTTTTCGGCTCATTCTTGCTTCAAAGTAAGCACCAATCGTCTAAAGGCTCTGGTGCAAAATTTCGATAGGTGTATGCTTTTGTCCGGCGAGGGCCTTGCAGATTTCATGCGGCCAGCACCGCCGCCCAAGTTTTCCGGGTTCTGGTGCAAACTGTTGAAACGCGCGGTGTTTGGCGATAACAGCTGGGATGACGGAACCGACCTCGGCACAAGATCTGTTCAAGGGACGGCATTTTGACCAAGGGATCATCATTCTGTGTGTGAGATGGTACATCACATTTAAACTCAAGCTTCCGTGACCTCGTCCAAATGATGGCGGAGCGAGGCATCACTCTGTGCCATACGACTATTCTTCGGTGGGTGCAGCAGTTATGTCCCGGAGTTTGAAAAGCGCTGGAATCATTACGCACGGCCAGTCGGCGATCCTGGCGCGTGGATGAAACCTACGTCAAAGTCAAAGGCCAATGGGTCTACCTCTATCGCGCCGTCGATAAGCAGGGTCGAACCGTTGACTTTCTCTTAAGCAAACAGCGTGAAGTTGCGGCCGCCAAGCGGTTCTTTTCCCGGGCGGTCAGACAGCATGGAGCCCCGAGGGTGATCACTTTGGATCGGTATGCCGCCTCTCATCAGGCGGTCACCAACCTAAAAGAGTCCGGAAGGTTACCGCGCCGGCTGCGGGTACGATCTTGCAACTACTTGAATAACCCGATCGAACAGGACCATCGGCGAATAAAGCAACGGGTCAGGCCGATGCTCGGGTTCAAGCGATTCGAGACGACGGCCGTGACGATCCGCGGCATCGAACTGGCGGAGAAAATCAAGAAACAACAATTCAACCTCAAACCACTAACCGGAAAAGCAACCACCGCTCCTGGAATTTGGACCGCGGTCCTGGCCGGTTGAATCTACAAGCCTCTCGCCAAGACAAAAACATACACTTAATAAAATTTGCACCAGAACCTTGGTTGAGAATAGGGCCGGGAGCAGTCCATCATCGAAGGAAATGCAGGAGAGTATGATTTTTCAAAAATGGTGCTGACAGCCCAAGACTAATGATGAGAAATTCGTTTGTTCTGGTTCAGTGGCCCGGTGAATCGTCCGTCAGGGAAACCTCATTGATGATTTGAAATCCGATACTCGGGAACGGCTCTGTAGCTGACAATCGGTTTAAATCACTTTTACCCATGAAGCTTTACGTCGGAAATCTTTCCTTTGACATAACAGAACGCACACTGAGGGAACTCTTTGAGCCGTTCGGCACTGTTTCTGAAGTCAAACTGATTATGGATCGCGAAACCGGCCAGTCGCGAGGCTTTGGGTTCGTTACGATGGGCAATGTTTCGGAAGGTAACGCGGCAATCAAGGGTCTCCATGGAAAGGATAAGGGCGGCCGCAAACTCACGGTTAATGAGGCTCGCCCAAAAGACGATCGTGGCGGGCGCCCTTCTCCTCGACCGCGTCGCTAATTCCAATCTTAATCCGGAAGGTCTTTGCGGGTCATACGTGTACTTTTCTCGACGCCGTGTAGGTGCTCAAGAGATTGCACTGTGGTGCTTCCATTTCTCGGTCCGGCGACAGGCGAGGAAGACAGAAGATGTAGCGCTGGTCACCGACCAGTCGCCGAAACAGCCGGCGAAATCGTGCACTGCCGAGCTTGGCAGTTTTATTGGTGTGCTCCCTCTATTATAACAACGGGCGAGAGGCGGATACCGCGACTGCATCTGGGAGTCCTGGAGATACCCGCAACCGACCGCATCGCCGATTGTCTGCACCCGATGGAGGTACTTGAGTTTCAGGAGCAACACGCTGATATAGCGTTTACCCTGGATTTTC
>JAFAIO010000194.1 GCA_019236675.1 Verrucomicrobiota bacterium | reverse complement strand
GACCCACCAATCACCAATCACCAATCACGCTCCCGTCCCACTCACCGTCGGGTTCCATAACAATGACTATCGGGCACGAGGCGGCTAGTCTCCAGCTCCCCAACATTACAAGTTCCGGGTGCCGGAACTTCGCAGTAAGCGGTTCCGGTAACAATATGAGGTCTGCTTTGCGTTTCTTGGCCTCCTCCAAGAGCTCGGCTAAAGAGCGCGGCAATGTCTGACTGATCGAAACATCTCGGTACTCTGCTTTGACCTGCCATGACAAGCAAAGGAGTTCAGCCAGCGCCGTTTCAGTAGATGCTTCTCCGCTCAATTGCCAGCCTGACAGCCTGCCTCCATGCACTAAAGTAATCTGCGGCGCCCAGCGCTCGGCGATCTCCAACGCCATCGTGAGCGCTGAATCGGGCTCAGCACCCGGATCTACTATCAATAGTAAGTGACAAATCCGGTGTGGAACGAGAGCGAACAGGTCATGAGTATTCCGAATCCTAGCTATCGGAAGAGACGGAACCGGCGTTAACAACTTCGAGGCGTGCATAGAGTTTCTCACGCTAAGCAAACCACTTCGCTCGCCCTTAGGCTCCACCGATCTTGTCTAGGTTTAATCCTCGTGTGCTTCCTTCTCGTCCTGTCCACAAGATCGAACTCCACATCACGAGCGGGGTTTTGGAGTAGCGGAGTATCGCATTTACTCCGACTGCGCAATTTGCGGTGTACGTCTGCCAAGGTATGGCGAGTGTCTACCTTAGCTCTAGCGCTACTTTTACCGAATGAAAAAGATCGAAGCCGTCATTCCTCCGTCCAGCCTGGGTACGATTCGAGCGGAGTTAGTACGACGAGGCGTCTGTGGAAATTTGACGGTGACTGAAGTCCGTCACGGCGAAACTCACGGACCTTCTAATCGCACCGACGAAAGCTCAGGCGAGCCGCTAAAAGAAAAAATCAAAGTCGAATTGATCGTCCCGGACCGTCAAATTGACAAAGCCGTTAATGTGATCTTGAGACACGCTATAACGGAGTCTACCGAGCGGGATGGCCATGTCACACTTTTGAATGTCGATGAGATCCTGCAAATTACCCAGCCAATGCAGGGGCCAATATCAAACTAAGTGTGAACACACAACGAAAGTTTTTCATTCTGCTGGGACTGTTTCGTGGAACACTTGAAACAACTACTTCTTCTTGCCATCTAGGTAAAATCCCTAGTCGAACCGAGCGAAACTCCTAGCCTGGATTGCACCCTCGGACTATCTGCTCCGAGCATTTGTCTGACTTCTGTCGCGGCTTCCGCCCAATTGTGCATCTCGTTCGCGTGCTTCACAATACATGACTATGAGACAGCAAGATTTGACCATAGTGAATTCGCTTGATTTGGCCGCAAGCGAATGTCGTTCACAGTTCGGGCCCTCTTACCTCACCACTTAGGAGAATTTTAGCCATGAACCGCGCAGCCGACCTCATCCAACGGATATCAAAGTCAGATATTTACAAAGACTATGAACGCGCTTTCAGCGATGCCACTCAACTCCCGGTGGCACTCAGACCTACTGAGATCTGGAGATTAGCGCTGGAAGGGAAACGTTATCAGAACCCATTCTGTGCTCTGTTAGCCAAAACCAACCGAACCTGTGCAGCCTGCTTACAAGTACAGAAAGAAATGCAGGACATGCCAGGGTCGGGAGCGAAAACCGTGACCTGTTTCGCCGGGCTCTGTGACTCGGCAGTGCCCGTTAACGCAGGTGAGAAAGTCGTCGGCTATTTACAGACCGGACAGGTCGCATTAAGGAAGCCAAATGAGGTTCAATTTAACCGCATCACTCAACAACTCGTCGAGTGGGGAGTAAACGTTGATTTAGCTCAGCTAAAAGACGCCTACTACCGTTCGCGCACACTTGCTCCCCAGCAGTACACGGCCATGGTCAAGCTACTGGAAATATTCGCCAGTCATATTTCGGGTCTCGCAAACGAAATCGTGGTTCAAGAAGATGAAGCCGAGTCTCCCATGATCCGGCGGGCGCGCGCCTATATTCTGGCCAATCAAGCGGACCCTATCGACCTGGACAAAGTCGCTCAAGCCATGCATGTCAGCACCTTCTATTTTTGCAAGATGTTCAAGAAAGCGACGGGCTTGACCTTCACAGACTATCTGAGCCGAGTGCGTGTCGAAAAAGCAAAGACGCTTTTGCTCAATCCTCATCTCAGAATCAGCGAAATCGCCTATGATGTCGGTTTTCAATCCCTGACGCATTTCAACAGAATGTTCCGAAAAATAGTTGGCGAGTCTCCGACGGCTTACCGCGAGGCAAAGTCCGTGCGGCAACTATTAAACTGATGATATCACCCTCGTTTTTCTAAAAGTGGTTAGTATCGAGTACGGACACGTGATGCCCAACCCGCTTGGCTCGAGTTTTAGCAGACAGATACCGTTGCGATTGGTCAGCTGCCTGAATAACAACGCGGTTCGCTACGAAATTTTACATGAGCCGTTAGATCCGTCGGGTTCAGGGCGACCGTCACCAGCGCCCGGTTTTATTGAAACCGCGGTCGTTCGAGCAGGCAAGCAACGTTTATTAACAGTAACACCGGCCGGACACGGCGTAGATTTGAAACGGTTTGCTCGGCTCATCGGTGAACCCGTCCGTTTGGAGACAGAGGATGAATTTAAGTGGTTATTCCCGGACTGCGCGCTCGGCGCCATCCCCCCTTTTGGCAATTTGTACGGTTTGACCACGTGGGTAGACAACAGTCTGTCTCAGACCGAGAACATAAGTTTCTTTGCTGGAACTTTAATCGACTCTATCAGGCTCGCCTACCCCGCCTACGAGAAGATTGTCCAGCCAAATCTCGGCCACTTTACTGACAAAAAGCGGCGGTAGTTAGAGTTAGTTGCCGCGGCGGTTAGGTCCCGGAGGTAGACATGGCCGGCTCCGTAGGAGCCAAATCTTTATAGCCTGAGCCGGTAAAATAAAGACAAGCTCCTTAGGAGCGACATCTAATCGGGCCAAAGCTTCTATGTCGCTCCTAGCGGAGCCGACTCCGCCAAGGCTTCGTCGCGCGCAAATAACTAGTCAGGCGCGCCGTAGCGAAGCGAAGGTGGCTTGTCGCTTTTTATCTTCTTACCGTTACTATAAAGATTTGGCTCCTACGGAGCCGGCTATGCGATCGGTTGCATCAAACAAAGAGCCGAACCACCTTTTCCAATCCCGCAGGTGCCGGACTAGGCTAAAATCTCTCAGCGCTTCGCGCCTAGTGTTGAAATACACCACCCCGCCCCTAACAACCCTTGCCTAGATCTGACCAACCCTCGGTGAGTCAACTTCCACTAGCGGCCTTAAAAAGGCATGAGGGCCGGAAAGCCGCGTCGCATGACTCGCGTGGCCGGTCTCTCACCAAACAAACATGACGAGAGCTTCAAAAGCGATGAACACTCTTGAACGACCAAATTTGACCGGCGTCGAGTTGCTCCATAATCCAGTTTTCAACAAAGGCACGAGTTTCACGGAAAAGGAACGCGATGTGTTCCGGTTACGAGGTTTGCTGCCACCGCGGGTCAACTCTCAAGAGCAACAAGTCGCTCGAGCTCTGGAAAGCCTCCGGCGTAAGGATTCCGACCTCGAACGCTATATCTTTCTGATGGCTCTCCAGGATCGAGACGAGAAGCTATTTTACAGGCTAATCCTGGATCATTTGGAAGAGCTGGTTCCGATCATTTACACGCCAACGGTAGGTCGAGCTTGCCAGGAATACGGACATATATTCCGCCGGCCTCGCGGTATCTTTATTTCTCTCGAGGACGCAGGTCAGGTTGCCAGCCTCTTGTGTAACTGGCCCTATAAAGACGTGCGGGTCATCGTAGTAACCGACGGTGAACGGATTCTCGGTCTGGGCGACTTAGGCGCAGACGGGATGGGGATTCCCGTGGGTAAACTCTCTCTTTATACCGCTTGCGGCGGCATTGATCCGACGCTGTGCCTACCGGTCACCATTGATGTAGGAACCAACAACGAGGAGTTATTAAGAGATCCGCTCTATATTGGTCGAGGGCATCATCGCGTCTGTGGTCCCGTCTACGATACCCTGATTAACGAATTCATAGAGGCAATCCAAGGTCTTTTCCCGCACGCGCTCATCCAGTTCGAAGATTTCGGGAATAGAAATGCTTTCCGCCTACTAGCGGAATACCGGAATAAAGTGTGCGCGTTTAATGATGATATTCAAGGGACTGCGGCAGTCGTGATGGCCGGCCTCCATACGGCTGCCAGATTGACTAGAAAATCTCTTGCTGAACAGCGGTATCTTTTCTTTGGAGCCGGCGAGGCGGGAACGGGTATTGCCGATTTGCTAGTCGAAGAAATGAAGCGTGGCGGCTTGTCAGAAAAGGCCGCTCGGGGTTGCTGCTGGTTTGTCGATTCAAAAGGCCTCGTGGTTAGTAGCCGCCATGATCTGGCCGAACACAAGCTTCGATATGCTCATCACCATCCTTTCGTCGCAGATCCTCGCTCTATAATCGAAGCCGTGCAGCCGGCGGCAATTATCGGAGTGTCCGGGCAGCCGGGTATTTTCAGCGAAAACGTCCTGAAACGCATGGGCGAGCTCAACGAACGGCCGATTATCTTCGCCTTATCGAACCCGACGTCGAAATCAGAATGTACCGCCGAGGCTGCGTACCGCTGCACGGCGGGACGAGCTATTTTCGCGTCTGGGAGTCCGTTCGATCCAGTTGTAATCGACGGACAAAAGTTTATTCCAAGCCAAGGCAATAATGTCTATATCTTCCCTGGAATCGGGCTCGGGATCGTTGCCAGCGAAAGCCGGCGGGTGACAGATAAGATGCTCTTAGCGGCCGCGCGAACCTTAGCCGCCGAAGTAACTGAGACCGATCTGGCAGAAGGCCGGATCTATCCTCCATTGGCTCGGATCCGGGAAGTGTCCCTGAAAATCGCAGTAGCCGTCGCCAACGAAGCTTACGATCAAGGGCTAGCCGCCGTACCAAGGCCACCTAATATAGCTTCATATATTCGGGCCCAAGTTTTCGAGCCGCAGTATACCGAGTACGTCTAAAGGTTAGCAGTTAGAGTTAGCAGTTGGCTGCGACCGCCAGGAACCTAATGAATAATCTCTCTGGCCCCTTGCCGTGCCCGAACCTAACCAGAAATCTGTAACACAAAGGTTCACAATCTTGTTTTTGAGCAAAATTTTCTCGTCTCTGCCTCTACGTCTGTCGTTACGGCTCGCCGCGCTATGTAATGTGCACAATCTGCGCCCCGCCTTCGCCAAGAACAGTACAGCCGCGGGTTGATTCGAGCTCTACGATCACTCAGACAAAAAGAAAGCGGGTGACTATGAAACTGCCGGCACAACCTTCGAGCCAAGAAAGACAAATTTCGTCACATCGCTTACTGCATCAGCGCGCCAGATTGTTGCGGATGCGCAGCGCCCTATCGCAGCGGATTAGACGCCTGGCACAGGACGCATCGGAAGATACGCCAGGATACAGCATTCACATGGCTGACGCCGGGACCGACAGTTTCGATCGTGACCTCACTTTGGGTCTGGCATCTTTCGAACAAGAGGCACTCTACGAGGTGGACGCCGCTCTGCAGCGGATAGATGACGGCACTTATGGTGTTTGCGAATTGACAGGTCGAGCGATTCCCTGGAAACGGCTCGAAGCTATCCCTTGGACTCGGTTTTCGATCGAGGCGGAGGTAAAACTGGAGACCCGCGGCGCCCACCCTCATATCGGCGCGCTCAGAACGGTACAACCGGAAAACGAAGAATCCTTTGAGGCGGCGTTCGATCTGCAAGATGAAAGCTTCTCCGGAGGATCAAACGGACATTTCGCCAGCCAGCTGGTCGGCGAAGAGAATGTGTTATAACGGAGGTAATCCTGATGAAACCAGCTGTACTCAGCGTGGAACTACCCCGTCCTGGTCTAACCGGGCTGAAAAAGCGAGCTCTTAGCGAGATCTTAGTGCCCACCGACTTCTCGGCCCGATCGGATCGCGCGGTGAAGTATGCAGTCGAACTAGCCAGACGGGTGGAGTCCCACCTAACGCTTCTGCACGTGGTTCCAGCGCCCTACCCCATCGACTATACTCTGGGCGGCATCCCAAGTGGCGAATGGGAAAAAGTCCGGCACCGAGCAGATCAAAAGCTGGAAGCGGTCCTACAGCGAGCTAAAATCGAGTACGAGTCTGTCGACACGCTCGTTCGGATCGGGTCCGATCTACATGAAGAAATCGTAGCGGCTGCCAGAGAGGTTTATGCGGACCTGGTGGTGCTTTCGACGCACGGCTATAAAGGATGGAAGCTCCTTCTATTCGGCAGCGATGCAGACGA
>JAFAIO010000113.1 GCA_019236675.1 Verrucomicrobiota bacterium | reverse complement strand
CGGAAGTTTCTGAGGGGATGGTGGTGTTGGATGCGGTTCATGACATCCAGGCAACTCAGGCGACGGATTTGGCGTGCCGGTGGAATTGTAAAGCCGGCAAATGCGGTTCGTGTTCAGCGGAGATTAATGGCCGGCCGAAACTGATGTGTATGACGCGGTTGGATGAATTGCCGTTGGATGAGCCCGTCACGATCCAGCCGCTGAAAGCGTTTCCTTTGATTCGAGACCTGGCGACCGACGTCTCTTGGAATTTCCAAGTAAAGAAGAAGATAAAGGAGTTCAAGCCGAGGCCTCCGGACGCGCCAGATGGGACCTGGCGAATGGCGCAAGCAGACATCGATCGGGTCCAGGAATTTCGGAAATGTATCGAGTGTTACCTTTGTCAGGATGTCTGCCACGTGTTGCGCGATCACAATAAACATGACGTGTTTGTTGGTCCCCGATTTTTGGTGTTTGTGGCCGCGCTTGAAATGCACCCGCTCGATACCGAGGATCGGGTGCCGGAGCTGAAAAAAGCGGCGGGCATCGGTTACTGCAACATCACGAAATGTTGTACCAAAGTCTGTCCCGAGAACATCACGATCACAGACAACGCGATCATCCCGCTCAAGGAACGGGTGGTGGACGAATTTTATGATCCCCTGGGCCGGCTGTTGAAGCTGGTCCGACCAAAGAAGTGAAATGCGAAGACCCCTCCCCCCTGAAAATCTCACGCAAAGCCGCAAAGGTGCAAAGGTTCGGAGGGATAGAGCCGAAAGACTTAAAACTTAATAACCTATAACTAAGAGGAGCGAGTATGTTTGAATTGAAACGGCTTTCTTCAGAAGCGATTCCGGCGGCGCTGGAGAGAGCTTTACGGTACCGGTTGCTTAACGAGCCGGGGGAAGCGGAAAGTATCTGTCATGATGTGCTCGCGATCGATCCAGAGAATCAGCAAGCACTCGTGATGCTATTGCTGGCTATCTCCGACCGTTTCGGCAAAGGGTACGGAGTCGGGGTGACGGAGGCGCAAGACGTTTTGGCCCGGCTCCGAGATGAATATGAGCGCGCATATTACGCCGGAATTATCTGTGAGCGCCGCGCGAAAGCGCAGCTGGGTAACGGTTATCCTGGCGCCGGCCATGACGCATACGAATTTCTGTGCGAAGCCATGACCTGGTTCGAAAAAGCGGAAACCTTGCGTCCGCCCAAGAACGATGACGCTCTTCTCCACTGGAATACTTGCGCCAGGATTATCATGCGGAACCAATTAGCGGCCAGGGCGGATGAAACGATCGCGTTGGAGCTGGAGTGAAGGGGCGAGGGACAACGTGATTGGTGATTGGTGAAAAGTGAAAGGTGAAAGGGCGGTCGGGAGCAGGCATCGAGGGAGCCGTAGCGACGGTAGGGCGAAAAACTCGGCGCGCGCTTGATTTGGAATTCAAGCTACATCAAATCGCGCCGGTTTTGAGCCGCGGTATGGAGTGGCTGCTCACACGGCATTCCTAATTTAGGGCGTCCGTCGTCCTAATTTTGGCATACGCCTGCCCAACGGCGTAGCTCAAATCCGGCGCGGCAGGACCTCATTAGGATGAGCCACCTTGAGCGCGCCGAGACCCGCCGTCGCTACGCTTTGGCGCGGCCCTGCTCTATGTCGTAGTAAGTTTTCAGTTAGGCCGCGACGTAGGCTTTGCGAAGTCGGGTTTTCGCCCTACCGATTTGTCATTCCCTTTTCATCGGGCTTTCGGGGAATAGGGTTTCCAGGCCGGGATTCTTGGTATCGATGGGGACTCCGGTTTTTGGGTCGACCTTGTATAGGTAGCCTGTGATTCGGGCGTAGTTATCCAGGTCCGAGTGGAAAAGATAGGTGCCTTCAAATTTGCTGGTACCGCTGCTAAAACGCATTCGCAGGACTCGGCTGGATGTGAGCGGCGCTGTTTCGATGTTGCCTGCGCCTTTCACCGTTATTCCGTTTATCGTGCGCAGAATTTCGAGCTGATTCCCTTTCCGGCTGATGATCACCCGGCCGAGAAAAGTTTTGCTGCTATCAAGTTCTTTTCCGATGAGCCGATAAGAGCCAGTCAAATAGTCCAGTAGGCTGTCAATGTCTTCGCTCGTTGGCGACGGTCCAGGTTCATTAGCGATGCCCGATGGAGAGGAAGAAATGACCAGCAACAGGGTGCAGATGAAGGTGAGGAGATGACGCACGGGGGTGGGAGGTGGGAGGTGATTAGTGATTAGTGATTGGTGATTAGTGATTGGTGAAAGGCCTGCCCTTGGCATCTCGGCAAGCTCGATGGAGGCAAGCATCGGGCGCGTCAAAGGGGTAGCTTTGGGGAGCGTATGGAGGGTTGTTGGTCGCCGGGGCGTTAGAGGGGGCAGCGTGTTTAATTGTTCTGGTCTAATGCGGTCGGGTGGCAAGGTTGGTAGAGACCGATCTCACCGCCGCTCGGTAGACGCATTGTTGTTCTGAGTCCCCATGCAGCCTCCGTAACCGGTGTACAAGCGATCTGTTTCGCCCTCAGAGATTCAATCGTCGAATTCAAATCGTCGCACATCAAATACAGGAGTGTGCGGAGCAGTTCCGGTTCATCATGAGGCTCCCCGGAACTATCGTCGCCAGGATGGATTGCCAGTTCCGCCGGAGGCAATCGAAATAAGAGCCAACCATCTCCAATGTCGATGGAATGAAATTCCAGAACGTCACGAAAGAAGGCGCGGTCAGCTTCCGGGTCTTTACTAAGAAGGAGAAAGTGGGCGCCGGAAACCATGGGTGATTGCGTTCGGCGTTCGGCGGGCAAGGCGTGGCGCGGGGGAGGCAATTTATCGGGGCCTATTGGTGGCAGGCTAAACCGGGAACTATAACCTCTCGCTGTTCAGTGATTCTGATACTGGTGCCGGTAGAGGCGGCCCTCCTAGTTCTTTTATCGTACACAAGGAGATCGAAGTTACCGTCCGTTCTACACCTGGGAAATCTCGGATCCGCAAAAGCAGCTGTCGCAAGGAGGAGGGGGACTCCACCCTGATCTTCAACAGATAGCTATCTTCACCCGAGATATCGTGACACTCCAAAATGTTGGTTTCATGACGCACGAAGGTCTCGAACTTCTCTTCATCGCCAACTTTGGCGTTGTTCGTGACTCGGACAAAGGCCAGCAAGTTTTGGTTTACCGCACCAGGATCGATAGCTGTGAGATACCCTCGGATGATTCCTTCACGTTCGAGGCGCTTTATCCGCGCATGAACTGCCGGCGCGGTGAGACCGAGCCGTTCGCCAACCGTGGCGTGTGCGACCCGGGCATCATTTTGAATTAGCGCAAGTATTTCGAAGTCAATGGAATCCATATCGTAGGGAGGTGGAGGCGTCGGTGAGAGACGATCAAGCGATCCCTAATTTTCACCAGGTTTTCAGCCGTGTAAACGGCGGGACAGAAACGGAGAGGTGAAAGGTGGAGTGACGGCGTATTGGAGTGACGGAGTGATGGAGTGATGGAGCCGAGGCTAGTGGACGTGCGACTTGTCCGACGTAGCTAAAGTGACACCGAAGGGGTGGCTGAAAAAAGGAACGGCTCGGTTGGTTTCTCCCTCGTAAAGGTTGCCGGGTGTTCCCCCCAGATCGCCGGACAAACTTTCCCTCCCAACCGAGCCGGTGCCCCTTTCTTACATGACCGCTCGTCGTACGTGGAGATAAGCAATGTGCATGCCAAGCGGCGGCCGGCGGCCACTCGCCTTAGGCTCGTGGCCGAATAGCAAATAGCAGATAGCAGATGACTTATCCTGGGAAGGTCAGGGTTAGCGGGAGCTCATCCCTACTGGAGCACTGTCTAAAAATGGCCAGCGCCGATTGTGTTTTGGCTAACGAATTGAGCGATTGTGGACGTTCACGCCGTTCACGGCGCTCCCGGCGATGTCGCTCGTTCCCATTGACGGTCTTTCACCTGCAGGCTTTAACTTTGTAAATCGCATGAAAAATCTCGAAGCCGCCAGGAAAAGGGTCGAAGAGCTCAGAGCTCTGATCCGGGAGAACGACCGGTATTACTGGTTGGAAGCAGCGCCCCAAATCAGCGATCAGGAGTACGATCGTCTGTACCGGGAGCTGAAAGACTTGGAGGCGGAACATCCGCAGCTTGTTACCCCCGATTCACCGACTCAAAGAGTGAGCGGCGCGCCCTTGGAAGAGTTTGCTCAGATTACCCATCGCACGCCGATGTTGAGCCTGGATAATACCTACTCGGAGGCTGAAGTGATGGAGTTTTTCCGGCGAATGATCCGTTTGTTGCCGGGAGAAACGATCCGCACTGTCGTTGAGCCGAAAGTCGATGGAGTGGCGATCTCGGTATTCTTTAAGAACGGCCGCCTGCAATACGCAGCCACCCGGGGGAACGGGACGGTTGGAGATGATGTGACGCAGAACGTCCGGACCATTCGCGCGGTTCCTTATTCTCTGCAGGGGCTGGCTCCCGATGAGGTGGAGATCCGAGGCGAAGTATTTCTGCCGAAAAAGACCTTTCGCAGATTGAACGAAGAACGTGAGCAAGCCGGCGAGAGCTTATTTGCCAACCCGCGGAACGCCGCGGCTGGAACCTTGAAACAGCTCGATTCGCGGATAGCTGCCGCGCGTGGTCTGGGTGGCATCTTTTACGGGTTTGGTTATTACAGCGGATCGGAATTTCGTTCCCATCAGGAGAGCCTGGCCCGGCTGGCAGACTGGGGTTTACCGGCTCCGGCAAAGATTTGGACGGCGGAAAGTCCTGAGTCCGTGATCGAAGCGATCAAAGCAATGGACGAAATGCGGCACGATTTGCCGTACGAGACCGATGGCGCCGTAGTGAAGGTAGACGACTATCAACAACGTGAGGCGCTAGGGTACACCTCGAAAGCGCCGCGTTGGGCCATTGCTTATAAATACCAGGCGGAACGCGCTGAGACACAACTCTTGTCGATTGAGGTTCAGGTCGGCCGATCCGGTAAACTGACCCCGGTCGCGAATCTTCGTCCTGTTCAACTCAGCGGTACGACGGTCTCTCGGGCTACGCTGCACAATGGAGAAGAGATCAAGCGGAAAGATATCAGAGTGGGCGATCACGTTCTGATCGAGAAATCCGGTGAGATTATCCCGGCGGTATTAGAAGTGGTCCTGGAACGGCGCACGGGTCACGAAAAGCGTTTTGAAATGCCCGCCAAATGTCCCAGTTGCGGACACTCGGTGGTGCAGACACCCGGTCAGATCGGTGTGCGCTGTGTGAATGTTGAGTGTCCCGAGCAAGTAAAACGCCGGCTAGAACATTTCGCCCATCGCGGGGCTATGGATATCGAAGGGCTCGGGGTAATGATGGTGGCTCAATTAGTTGAGCGCGGGCTGGTGAAACGGGTCGATCACATCTATGCCCTCGATGAGGAAACCCTGGGGGGTCTCGAACGAATGGGGACGAAAAGCGTTCGCAATCTTCTCGACGCGATCGAAGCCAGCAAAAAACAACCGGTGTGGCGATTGATTTTTGGACTGGGAATTCTGCATGTCGGCGCTACCGCTGCTAGAGAATTAGGGGACTTTTTTGGTACTTTGGATGCGTTGCGGAAAGCCTCGCTGGAAGAGTTACAAAAGGCGCCAAACACCGGTGACGTGGTGGCTCAGAGCATCCGGGACTGGTTCGATAATAAAGATAACCAAGACCTGATCGAGGCGTTAAGGCGCCATGGCCTGAATTTCGGTAAGGGCGAGCAAGCCGCTAAGGTCGATGACCGATTGGAAGGGACGACGTGGGTTATCACCGGGACTTTAAGTCAACCGCGGGACGTATTTGCTGATCTGATCCGGAGTCATGGCGGCCGGCTGGCCTCCAGCGTAAGCGGTAAAACCGATTTTTTGTTAGCGGGTGAGGAGGCCGGCAGCAAGCTGGACAAGGCGCGCTCGCTTAACGTTCAGGTAGTGAACGAGGAGGAGTTCGGGCGGATGATTGAGGGACGGGGCGGGTGAGCGTGAGAGCGAGTGAGCGAAACGGCGAAGGGGCGAAGGGGCGATGCGGCGGCGATTGCCCCGAAGGGGCGTAAGGACTCAGCCTGGGGGGTTTGAACCAGGTTTTAACCCCTGGTATCGATAAAAAAACGGTTCCGCCCTCACAAGGAACATGGTGTAGTTACCGAGGAGTTTGTGAGAGGGGAAGTTGGTTTTTTTCATGCGGCCAGCGGGGTGAGTTGATAGCCCATTTGACGAGCGCTGGTGGCCAAGTGTTTGAGCCGGCGCTCTTCGTTAGCCTT
>JAFAIO010000069.1 GCA_019236675.1 Verrucomicrobiota bacterium | reverse complement strand
CTGGATAATGCCGCTTCAACGCAGCGGCCAGCCAGCGTGATCGACGAGCTAAGCCGGTATTACCGGCACGATCATGCGAACGTCCATCGAGGTCTGCATGCGCTCAGTAATCGCGCCACCACGCTCTATGAGAATGCGCGACAGCGGGTCGCCACTTTTCTGAACGCCGAGCACGCGGAATCGATTATCTTCACGAGAGGCACGACCGAATCGATTAATCTGGTCGCATTCTCTTGGGGAAACGAGCTGAAGGCGGGCGACGGCATTTTGCTTACGGAGATGGAACATCACGCCAACCTGATCCCCTGGCAGATCCTGGCCAGACGAGTTGGAGCCAAGCTCCATTTCCTGACCGTGACCGGAGATGAAGGAGAAATCGATTGGTCGCAACTCGACACGATCCTTAGGAATAATCCGATTCGGCTCGTCGCACTCACGCACATCTCGAATTCACTTGGCAGGATCAATCCCGTCGCGGAAGTCTGTCGTACGGCTCACAAACACGGCGCGGTGATACTGGTCGATGCAGCGCAGAGCGCCGGCCACATGCCTTTAGATGTCAGAGCGATCGATTGTGATTTTCTAGCTTTCTCGGGGCACAAATGCTGCGGCCCAACCGGGATCGGGGTCTTGTATGGACGAAAAAACCTGCTGGAAAAGATGGAGCCGTATCAGACCGGCGGCGAAATGATCGTCAGCGTTACCTTTGAAGGGGCGGAATGGAAGCCTACGCCTCACCGGTTCGAAGCAGGTACTCCGCACATTGCCGGCGCGATCGGGTTGGCCAGCGCCCTCGATTATCTCGACCTGGTGGGACGGAATTCGATTCAAGAGAACGACCATCATTTTGGTAATATGGCGGCGACTCGGCTACGCGAGATGCCGGATCTGCGCTTATTTGGGCCTCTCAAAGAGCGGGCGGGAATCGTCAGCTTTCAATTGGGGAAGATTCACGCCCACGACTTGGTAGCATTTGCTGACCAGCACGGGGTCGCGCTACGCGGAGGACACCACTGCAATCAACCCCTTGTCCGTAAGCTCGGACTACATGCCACTGCCAGAGCAAGTTTCTATCTCTATAATACAGAATCCGAACTCGATCGTTTAGTGGAGGTTCTCCACGCGGCAGCCAAGTACTTCGGTTAGCCAGATGCGCGAGCGTCCTGTCTAAATGCGTGATTTTGGAAGAGATCCGTGAGTAAACGTGTTAGAAAATCTGGTAGAACAAAAATTGCAGCAGTGCCTCCGGCGTTAACGGAGATGCTGCTGCCATAGCCTCCGCTGTTCATCAATGCGTGATACATTGATGAACAGCGGAGGCTATGGATTTCGACGAGCTGTACCAAGAAATTATCCTGGATCACTCAAAGCGCCCCCGTAACAGCGGGGTGCTGCCTGCGCCTGCGACCCGCGGTTCCGGCTACAATCCCGCATGCGGCGATGAAGTCACCGTATTCGTGTTGCAGTCGCCGGAGGGCAAGATCGAGACGATTTCGTTCCAGGCGCAGGCATGCGCGATCTGCACCGCGTCGACCTCGCTGATGACGCTGCAGGTGAAGGGGACCACCCAAGAACAGGCGTTGTCGTTGCAAAGGCATTTCGTTGATTTTCTGACCAAGGACGGCTCGAGCGAGGGTCTCGGCCAGTTACGCGCTCTTGCTGGAGTCAAAAAATTTCCGCAACGTTTGAAGTGCGCCACGCTCGGGTGGCATGCGCTGGAAGCGGCACTGAAGAGCGGCACGGAATAAGCGGATCGGCGGGCGCAGAGGCGCAATCAGGCTGAATCAGTGGACGCTGAGATTGATTGTTGGTGGGTGAGGTCGCTTGACAATCAATACGTTCGTACGTATTGAATCCCGTGGCCAGACATTCTCTCCGCGAGCGCATTCTTGAAGCCGGGCTTAAAGTCATGTTCCGCAAGGGTTACGTCGGAGCAGGCGTGCGTGACATCGTAGCCGAGGCGCCGGCGCCCCAAGGCTCGTTTACCAACCATTTCCGCTCAAAAGAGGAGTTCGCGCGTGAGGTGCTGGACCGCTACTTCGACGATCTGAAATCTGTCGTAACCGGGGCGCTCGAGGATAGCAGCCGCACACCACGCCAAAGGCTCAAGCGTTACCTCGACATTATCACGGAGCGCCTGGCTAAGGCTGAGTTCAGCCGCGGGTGTCTGATCGGGGATTTCAGCCTCGAGGCCGCCCCGCAAAGTGAGATGTTACGCGCGCGTTTGGCCAACATCTTTATTGAATGGCGCGCCCCCTTCGCTGCTTGCATCGCCCAGGGCCAAGCAACAGGCGAGATCGCATCGGCGTTTGCACCGGAAGAGCTGGCTGAATTCCTCCTGTCATCCTGGGAAGGCGCCATCCTGCGCATGAAAGTTGAGCGAAACGCCGAACCACTCGAACGCTTTAAACGCATCGTTTTTGCCACCGTATTCAAAGAACCATCGATATGAACCCAGACATCAACCTGCCTAAACTCTCCGTCCTCGACTCCGAAATGGCCTTTCGGGAAGCAAGCCAGACAGAAGCTCCGATCGCGCTCTTCCTGCACGGCAATCCGACATCATCCTACATCTGGCGCAACATCATCCCACTCGTCGCGGACGTCGCACATTGCATTGCTCCGGACCTCATCGGGTTTGGCCAATCGGGTAAACCGGACATCGCGTATCGTTTCGAAGATCACGTCCGGTATCTTGACGCCTTCATCGCTAAGGCCAAGATCGGTTCTGCCTATCTCGTCGCGCACGACTGGGGAACAGCTCTCGCCTTTCACTTGGCGGCGCGGCGACCCGAATTCGTACGTGGACTAGCCTTCATGGAGTTCATCTGGCCCGTTCCGACTTGGGAGGAGTTTTTGCGAGACTCAGCAGCGCGCGAGATCTTCCGCAGGTTCCGAACCCCAGACGAAGGAGAGAAATTGGTCCTAGAAGAAAATGCTTTCATCGAACGCGTGCTGCCGGGTTCCATCGTACGCAAGCTGACGCAGGAGGAAATGGCGGTCTATCGCGCTCCTTTCCCAACACCACTATCGCGGCGGCCCACCTGGCGCTTCCCGAACGAACTACCAATCGCGGGCCAGCCAGCCGACGTCGTTGCGACGGTTGAGAAGGCGCACGCGAGTCTCGCCGCATCGACTTATCCCAAGCTTCTCTTTGCGGCTGATCCCGGCGCCATAGTTTCACCCGCGTTAGCTGAAGAATTCGCGCATAAGCTTCACAACTGCAGGCTGGTCAAGCTCGGCGCAGGCATCCATTATCTGCAAGAAGATCATCCGGAGACGATCGGGCGGTCGGTTGCTGAGTTTATCGGTAACAACGGATCGCTAGGACGCGATCCATCCCTGGCTTGGAAGACGATTTGACCCCGACACGCAATTACGCGGTGTTCCCTAGTTCCTGCGTGCCAATATCAAGCGGGCTGGTGGGCATGGTGCTAGGATGACTGACCATGGAGACATGGCTAAGGAGCTCTCGGTTAACGCAGAGGAAAACGCGTTCGCCAGGCGGTTCTTGTCCCACATGCAAGGCAACCGCCTTATCTAGTACCTCCCTCTCGTCTTTAGTATACCGCTCCTTCTGCAATAAGTGCTCAGTCCACGAAGGCATCATCATCTCAATCCGGTAAACATTCGCCCGTCCAAGATCTTCGTGAAGACGCCAGCTAAAGGCTCCGTTTCGAAGATGAATGAGGCGAACTTGGCGGAGCAAGCAAATGAAATCGGAGCCACGATTGCGGTCGACCTCGAACTCGTAAGTGATCGAGATTGGCCCATCGTGTGGCCGCGGGATATGCAATAGCTTGTGCGAAAAGCCAGTGACCGGGGCAGGATTGAAATTGAGCTCTCCAACGAAATCGATGGAAAGCGGGATCGATAACAGCAGGCTCAGCAACAGCAAAACAGCGGCGATCTCAAGGGTCAAAGTGACCCCTAAGGTGCTCGCTAAAATACCCCAGATGATACCGCCCAAGGCCATAGCGCCCTGAGAAAACATGATGAGGGTTGCATTCATTCGGCCACGAGCCCAATCAGGCATAGCTCGTTGACTGACCACCCAAAGCTCGGAGGCTGCCAACGTCCAACCAATCCCCGCGACGGCGGCGATGGCCATGAACAAGATATGGTCCAGAACCAGCCCCATCCCCAGATAAACCAGCACCAACAGAATACTGGCATACAAAATAATCGAGTTGGAATGAAGACGGTCTCGTAGTCTCGGCACGATAAACACCGCTCCGAACACGGAGCCGGCGCCCATACAGGTGAACAGAAGTCCTAAACTGGAAGGCTCAAACTTGAGTTTCTGCAAACCGACGACCGGAAGCAGAGCCGGGATCACACAGATAAACAGTGAAAACAAGATGTTACGGGCCAGGACAATCTGAAGCCCGGGAGCAAAGCGGACGTAGCGAATGGCAGTGCTAAACGATTCTAAGAAATTCTCCAAGGGGAGCTTTGCGTTTCGAACCGGGCGTTTCCATTGAGCGACCGCAAAAATTACGAGGAAAAAACACAAGGCATTTGCCGCGAAGACCCAGCTGGGCGAAACAAATCGCAAAGCCAATCCACCCAGCGCCGGTCCAATGATCCCAGAGATGTTGAGCTGGAGCCCGCTTAAGGTCGAGGCGGAGGGTAGCTCTTCATTTGTAACAATTTCAGGCACGATTGCGGTCCACGCGGGCGCGTTAAAAGCAAAACCTACACCGGTCAGAAAAATACAGATCAGCACGAGCGCCGGAGTGAGCCAATGAAACGTAAACAGCACCGCGAGCAGAGCTGCGGTGCAGGCAAGCCATAAGTTCATGAAACGCAACAGCTTCCGCCGATCTACCATGTCTGCCAATGCACCGGCCGGCAGTGTGAATAAGAAGAAAGGCAGAGAAGCCACCGTCGACATCAAAGAAAGCAAGAATGCGGACGGACTAAGCATATTCATCACCCAGGTGGCCGTGGTATCATGCGCACTGACGCAAGTACCCGACAAGAGACTAGCCACCCAGATTCGGCAGTACGTCGGGTTACGCAGGGCAGTGAATGTGGATGAATGCTTAGACATGCGTCCAAAAGGGGGGAGTAAGAAAGAGAGAACTAAATTCCCCCAGGCTTAGGCTTTTGACAAATGCATTGAGGCGTTTTGCAAAGCCATGCGGATAGTCTGCCCGGCTCACAATTGCATCTGCATTTGTGAGCCGGGCAGGCTTTCCTCATCTTCCGGTGTTTCTGATGCCATGGAGTTTGAACGACGCGTCATCAGTTCTCGGTGTACCGAGAGGTAGTGCTTCACCACGGGGCCGTCTGAGTTCGAGGTGTGAAGACTCCAGGTTCTCCGCCAAACTGCCAGCTCATTTCTGGTCATTCGCTTATGTTGCTCCAGGTGCTCTGACCACGACGAAACCATCATTTCCATTCGGAAGCGATTCGGCTTTTCCAAGTCTTCATCCAACCTCCAACTGAAGGCCCCATTTCTTAGATAGATGAGCCGCATCTCCCGCATGAGATCCAGAAAACGCCGCCGATTTTCTTGTTCCACTTCGAACACCATCACTACAACCACCGGTCCGTCAGAAGGGTCAGGTACGTGCAAGAATCGGTGGTACTGGGTGGTCAACGGAGCCGGGTCCAGGTTTAGCCGTTTGGTAAAATCGATCGAGAGAGGGAAAGCCAAAGACAAACTAAAAATTAGAAACAGGGCCGCTGCGATCAGAGCAAACTCGACATTGACGCCAGCGGCTAGAGCGCCCCAGGTGAGGCCGCCCAGAGCGAGACCGCCTTGGGAAACCATCATGTGTGTCGCGTTCATTCGGCCTCGCGCCCAGCTGGGCATTGCTCGCTGGCCGGCTACCCACAACTCCGAGGCGGTGAGAGTCCAGCCGAGACCCGCCAGTGCTGCCACCCCCATGAACAAGTTCTTGTCTCGAACGAAGGCCATTAGCAGGAACACAAACGCCAGCAACAAATTTGCGAGAATGGTCAGCGTGTTAGCGGAGAATTTGGCTCGCGCTTGTGGAATGACGACAACCGCGCCGATCACTGAACCGACTCCCATGGAAGTGAACAACAGACCCAATTTAGACGAATCCAGACCAAGTTGCTTGAGACCGACTACGGGCAACAACGCAGGGATGACCGCGATAAACACAGAGAAAATCACATCCCGCACCAACACCGCCTGAATCCCCGGTGCGTATCGAATATAACGGACCGCGCTGGCTAACGAATCAAAGAAATTCTCCAGTGGCATTTTAGGGGTTGCGTAAACGCGTCCCCACCCGGCGAGACTCAGCAGCAGAAGAAAAAAACAGATGGCGTTGGCCGCGAAAACATAGTGAGCGCCAAACCTCGCGAGTACTAGACCGCCAATTGCCGGGCCAATGATACCGGAGATGTTAAGTTGAAGCCCGCCAAGAGTGATGGCAGAGGCTAGTTGTTCCTTTGATACTACCTCGGGGACAATGGCTGACCATGCGGGCGCGTAAAAACTGAAGCCAATGCCGATTAGAAAAACAGATAAGAGAATCAGGTAGGGGTGAAGCAAGTTTAATGCTGCCATCAGAGCTAAGCCGGCCGCGACACAACCCAGCCAAACATTCATGACCCAGAGAATCTTGCGCCGGTCGGTCATGTCGGCCAAAGCACCGGCGGGTAAAGTAAAAAGGAAAAACGGGAGCGAAGCCACGGTCGAGATGAGCGAAATGAGAAAACTCGAATGAGTGAGTCTGCTCATCAGCCAAGTACTGGCGGTATCGTGTGCGGAAACGCAGCAACCCGAAATCATGCTCATTACCCAAAGCCTCTTGAACAGCGGGTTTTGCAATGAAAGAAACGTGGAAGTCTTCGTCATCTCGTACTCTTGGGCCAGCCTAAGCCAGTTCTTAATCTGGATAAATTGCTATTTGAATCCTGGAACTCCATCCGGGCTATACCATGCCAATCGCGGACCCTTCGGAGCAGTCGTGCTTGTAAACGAAAAAGAACCTTGACTTATATGGAGCTAACTTATGCCTTTGCTGAATTCCGAGCAGTCGCCCGACTCTTCGGAGGTTCCCCCCATGGTAATTAAACGTTCCCCAAAGATTATCCTGGAAGGCACCCGCCTGACGGGAAAGACCGATCTAGCGTTTGCTCTCAATGAGCATCCGCGGATTGTCGGAGTCAGAAAATATCGGTACCACTCGCCGATCATATCGGCAGAGTGGAACGGGTTTACTCGAAGTACGTACGGCGCCAGTCTAATTAATTTCACGCCTGCGTACGAAGAGTTGGCCATGGAAGCTTACCGCACCTGGGCCAAGCTCTTTGAGCTCTACCGATACTACTCGTGGATTGTCGACCGGTTTCATATCTCGACTCAGGCGTGGCAATCAATTTACGCAAAGCGTCACTATGATTTCACTTGGTTAGAAAATAGACTAGTACCGCTTGGATTCCGTTTGGTCTTCTGTTGGCGGCGGCCTGACTCATTCGAAAAAGCTAGGCAACGCCGCCTCGCTATATCGAGCAACCCATCACAATACGAAGATCTAGAGATTTTCTTGCGGGAACAAGAGGTCGTCCAAGAACTGTTCGATCGATCGCTCCTCCCGAAGATGGTCGTGGATGTAACCGATAAAAGCGGGGATCAAATGGTTACAGAGGTGGCCGATTGGTTAGAAGCTACCGGGGGGCTGACCGTCCCGGACATGGAGCCAACCGTCGCAGAAGAGAATCTTTAGGCCCGGAGCAACGCTCCTCTAAGAACGTAACCAGCAATCAACCGCGCCTCATCAAAAGTAATCAGTGAGTGAGTAATCAGTTCGGATTTCCCGTCACTGATTACTGATTTACTGATCACTGATTACTGATTAATTTCCAGGTGGCCGCAATTGTTGCCAAGATCCGTTATGCGCTTCATCCTTTGTGCCCTTCTCGCTTTTGTATGGATCCGCCCGGCTTCTGCCTGGGTGGATGGAGAGCTCTCGATTTGGATGGACGCGGATCGGATGCCCGCAGTGCAGGAAGCCGGTCGAAAGTTTGAGCACGACTACGGAATCAAAGTCAATGTCGATGCGACTGAAAATATTCCGAATAATTTTCCTTTAGCTGCCCAATCCAATAAAGGGCCGGATATTGTCATCTTTGCGCACGATAAGCTTGGCGAGTGGGCCGATGGAGGACTCGTCGCACCAATCCCGGTTGACGCATCGTACCGGTCCCGGTTCGATAGCAAGGCTTGGGAAGCGGTCCAACACCGGAGGGAATATTGGGGCTACCCCCTGTGCTTTGAAGTCGTCGGACTGATCTACAACAAAAAGTTGGTGCCGACTCCTCCCGGCCAGCTTTCGGACTTGATCGAGCTCAACAAGCAACTCAAAGCCGAGCACCCGGATGTGACCACCATCCTATGGGACTACGCCAGTCCTTATTATTCATGGGGCATCTTCGGCAGCGCTGGAGCCTATGTCTACGGTAAGACAGAGGAAGGCTACGACACCAAGGATATTGGGATCGCCACCCCCGGCGCTATCGAGGCGCTCAATCAACTGATCGGACTAGTCCGCGCAGGTGTTCTGCCGCGGGCAGCATCTGTCGCCGGGATGCCAAAACAGATGATGTCAGAAGGTAAGCTGGCTATGACGCTTTCCGGACCCTGGGATTGGCCGGACTTGATGAAAAGCGGGATAGATTTCGGCGTCGCGCCGGTTCCAGGAGTCGGCGGGAAACCAGGAAAAGCGTTCGTGGGCGTATCCGTTGCCTATGTTAACAGGAGCTCACCTAATCTGGATATCGCCCGGCAGTTTTTGGAAAACTACGCGATCACGGACGAGGGATTGGCCGCAGCAAATCGGCTGAAACCGATCGGCATTCCGGCGCTAAAGTCGCTCTACGAAAAAATGTCTCAAAACGATGAACTGCTTCGCGAAATGAAAGTGTGCGCCGATGACGGCGAAGTAATGCCGAACATTCCTCAGACAGGACGATTCTGGGGCGCAATGGGCTCCGCCCTCCAAATTGCAACCAATGGCCAAGCGAGCGCAGAATCGGCATTGAAAGAAGCGCGCGAGAATATGCTTCCGGCGCGTAAATGAATAATGCGCGGATCGCCTTACTGGTTACAATACTACTGAAATACCGATTATTGACATGAAGGCCCTCGTCTACGATGCACCGAAAAAATTCGAATACCGCGACGTCCCGGACCCGGAACTTGAGTCGGACGAGATCTTGATGAAGATCCAAGCCTGCGGTCTCTGCGGCACAGATTTGCACATTCACGAAGGTGAGTTTGCGCCGCGTTTCCCCCTTATTCCGGGTCATGAATTTACGGGTACGGTTGCCGCTGCTGGATCCGCGGTAACGGGCTTCCCCGTTGGGCAGAGGGTGGTTGCGAACAGCAATAAAGCCTGCGGCCATTGCTTCTATTGCGTGAGGGGCGACACCCTGATGTGCCAGAATTTGGAGGCCTACGGCGTCACTCGAAACGGAGGATTTGCCGACTACATGAAAATAAAGGTGGATCGGGTCTTTCCTATTTCGCAACTCTCTCCACGTGAGGCGGTTATGGTTGAACCAACGTCGTGTGCCCTCCATGGGATGGAGGTACTGGATATGGAGCCCGGGAGCGACGTGCTCATCTTTGGCGCCGGGCCTACCGGGCAAGTCTTGGCTCAACTTCTGAAAATGAACGGTGCAGCCACGCTGACCGCCGCTGCCCCGGCGGGACCGAAGCTCGACTTAGTCGGTCGCCTGGCCGCGGATCATGTGGTGGCAATGGATCGTAAAGACCCAGAACCACATCGACGCCGGCTTCAGGAGCTTGCTCCCGAAGGCTTTGATTACGTAATTGAGGCCACGGGTGCGCCATCTGTTTGTGAGGAAGCTGTGAGTTTCGTTCGCCGGCGGGGCACCATCCTGGTCTACGGCGTGTATCCGGAGAAAGCATCGGTGCGGTTCGACCCGTTCGACGTATTCCGTCGCGAAATTACGATTAAAGGTTCGTTCGCGCAGATCGATTCTTTTCAGCGGGCCCTAAACTATCTGGAGAATGGGCGGATCCAGGTGAAAGAAATTGTCACCCAAGAAATCCCTCTCAGGGATTGGGGAAAGGCATTGGATTTGGCGTGGTCGCGCCAAGGAATCAAGACGGCACTGGTGCCGTAATGGTATTCCGGTAGGGACGAGCTTCCCGCGCTCCGTTGTGGGCGAGGCTCCCGAAAAGACCTCACGACTCAACCGGAGCCTGCTGATTGACTTTGGTCAGAGGACACGGATACACCCGAAAGCGCGCCGAGCCGTGAGCGAGAGCCGGGCCACGGCTCGGCGCGCCTTTAGGCACATCGACACCACTGGGCGACAAGCCCACCGGCTTCTCCGGAGCAATGGCAAGGTCGTTCGGGAGCCTCGCCCCACCTGGGACGAGCAGAAGCTCGTCCACCACAAATAATCGACCTTGCGGCTGCGGTAGGTCGTGTTAATCATTCCTCTCCCTTGAACCAGCTCGGGTGGTGAAATGGCAGACACGTACGTTTGAGGGGCGTATGCCGCAAGGCGTGGGGGTTCAAGTCCCCCCCCGAGCACCATTTGATCGTCTCTTAATTTAAGGCACATCGTCGCCTATCCACCGCATGTCGATTTCTAACCGCCGCGTCACAGTCCCACTAGCGAACCGATCTTATGATGTCGTGATCGGCGCCGGGATCCTCGGACAGACGGGGTCGTTATTGCGAGAAGCCGGTCTCAACCGTCAGATTGCAGCGATCACTGATGAGCATGTGGATGAACTTTACGGTCGAAACCTGATTGCTTCTCTGGCTGCGGCCGGTTTCTCAAGCAGCCTTCATGTAGTTTCCGGCGGTGAACCCGCTAAATCCTTTGCCATCGCTGAAGAGGTCAGTGAAAGCCTGGCCCAAGCAGGTGTTGATCGATCGAGTTTAATCCTTGCGCTCGGTGGCGGAGTAATTGGAGATTTAGCAGGTTTTGTGGCGTCGATTTTCGCGCGCGGCATCCCTTACGTACAAGTCCCCACCACAGTAATGGCCCAAGTCGATAGTTCCGTGGGAGGCAAAACGGCCATTAATTTAGGTGCAGGGAAGAATCTGGTAGGATCTTTTCATCAACCGGCGTTGGTCATTATCGATACGGAATCTTTAACCACTCTCGGAGCTAGGGAGAGGAACGAGGGATTCGCGGAAGTCATAAAATATGGCGTCATTGCCGACCGGTCGCTTCTTGATGCAATGGAGGACGTGTCGCGACAAGAATTAACGGAGATCATTGAGCGATGCGTGCAAATCAAAGCGAGCATCGTCGCTGAGGACGAGCGGGAAGAGTCCGGGAAACGCGCACTATTGAATTTTGGACATACCATCGGTCACGCCATCGAATCCGCCGCTGGCTATGGAAAGCTGCTTCATGGGGAAGCGATCAGCCTGGGAATGCGCGCCGCCGGCTGGTTATCTACGAAATATGCAGGCCTCCCAACCGAAGATCACCACCGGTTGATCCATCTACTGAAACAGCTCTCTCTGCCGGTAGTCCTGCAGGATGATATTCCGACGGCCGCGATCATGGAGAGAGTATTTACCGACAAGAAATTCCACCGTGGGCAGATCCGGTTCGTGCTGAGCTCCAAGTTTGGTTCGGCCTTTGTTTCGGAAAAAATCACGCGCACAGACCTTGAATCCGCGGTCGAATCCTTGCGAGAATCCATAGTGTGACAAGAAACGAAGCTTTCATTGCGCTAAATATGATGGCGCACGTGGGACCGATACGAGTCCGAAAGCTTCTCGAGGTCTTTGGAGAGCCGCAACGCATCCTGCAGGCCAAAGCGGCAGAACTTGGCCAGGTCGACGGGCTGCCTCGGAACACGGTCGAGGCGCTGTTGAATTGGGAGAATGAACTGGACTTGCCCGCCGAGGTAGAGAGGGTCCGGCAATTTGGCGCCACCGTCATTACGCAAGACGATCCGATTTATTCACCATCGCTGCGGCAGATTTATGATCCTCCATTGGTTTTGTACGTTTGGGGTAAACTCGAGGAACGGGATCACAACGCGCTGGGTGTCGTCGGGTCCCGGCGGACCACCCACTACGGGCTGGAGTGCGCAAAACGGCTATCGTATCAGGTTGCTTATTCTGGGATCACGGTCGTGAGCGGCCTTGCTCGGGGGATCGACACTGCCGCTCATCAGGGAGCGTTAGCCGCCAAAGGGCGCACGATAGCCGTCCTCGGCACAGGTCTCAATCATCTCTATCCGGCCGAAAACCGGGCACTAGCGGAAAAAATCGTGCAGTCTGGAGCGGTCATCAGCGAATTCCCAATGGATACCACACCAGACCGGCAGACTTTTCCCATGAGAAACCGGATCATCAGCGGTTGGGGGTTCGGACTTTTGGTCGTGGAAGCCGGCGCCAACAGCGGGGCATTGATCAGCGCATCGCAGGCGACAGATCAAGGGCGGAACCTCTACGCGGTACCCGGCCCCATTGACCGGCCAACTTCTGTTGGCACGAACCGATTGATCCAGCAAGGTGCGAAACTGGTGATCAGCGTCGATGATATCCTGGAGGACCTGCAAAACCTCTTCCCTGACAAACCCATCCTCACGACGAGTACGCCACCAGATCTGGAGGGAGATCTCCTCAAAATTTACGAAGCCATCGAAAGCTCCGAGACGTCGATTGACCGGATTATCGACGCTTCGGGATTGGCCGCTAACGTCGTGACCTCAGGCCTGTTGCAACTGGAAATGCGCCGGTTAGTCAAGCAATTACCTGGGAAATTCTTCGTAAAATTACTTTAGCAAAGCATTTGCCTGGTCCGTCGATGACCACTACTGTCGCCATCCGGATGTGGAATACCCTGCACGCACGAATTATTTGGCCAGATGGGAAAAACTCTCGTTATCGCTGAAAAACCAAGCGTCGCACTCGACCTTACGAGGGCACTCGGCCGCTTTGAGAAGAAAGGTGATTATTTCGAGAATGACCGATTCGTTGTGTCCTCTGCAATCGGCCACCTGGTCGAGCTCTGTCTTCCAGCGGAACTAGACAAAAAGAAGGGAAAATGGAGTTTTCAGAACCTGCCCATTATCCCGCATGAGTTCCAACTCAAACCGATAGCCAAGACAGAGAGCCGGTACAAACTGCTCCGGCGTCTGATGGAGCGACCGGACGTTACGGAAATCGTGAACGCTTGCGATGCCGGCCGCGAAGGAGAACTCATCTTCCGTTACCTGGTCAGGTTAGCTGGCGTCAAAAAGCCTTTCAGCCGCCTTTGGTTGCAGTCGATGACCGCCGACGCGATCAGGTCCGCTTTTGCTCATCTCAGGGCAGACCGAGAAATGGTTCCACTGGCTGAAGCGGCGGTTTGCCGGTCTGAGAGCGACTGGCTGGTCGGTATCAACGCGACCCGAGCCATGACCGCCTTTAATTCCAAAGTTGGCGGTTTCCAACTCACTCCGGTCGGCCGCGTGCAAACTCCCACCCTCGCAATCTTGGTAGAGCGAGAGGAAAGGATTCGCCGGTTTGAGCCCAGGAACTATTGGGAGGTCGTAGCCGACTTCGACGTTTCGGCCGGTAGTTTCCGCGGTCGTTGGTTTGACGAAGCGTTTCAGAAGGACCCAGACGAAGCTCGCCGTCCGGAACGAATTTGGACGGTTGAACAGGCACAAGCGATCCACGACAAAGTGCTGGGCAAAACCGGCACCATTACCGAGGAAAAAAAGCCAACCACCCAAGCGCCCCCGCTCCTTTACGACCTGACTTCTCTGCAGCGCGAGGCTAACGCCCGTTTCAGTTTTTCCGCGCGACGAACTCTTCAGATCGCCCAGCAGCTATACGAGCGTCACAAGGTGATTACCTATCCAAGGACCGATTCCCGGTATCTACCTGAGGACTACCTCGGCACCGTTAGTAATATTCTTGGCCGCCTCGCAGATCCGACCCTGGCGCCAGCCGCCAGAAAAGCGTTGGCCAATAATTGGGTCCGGCCCAGCAAACGCATCTTCAACAACGCGAAAATCACCGACCATAACGCCATCATCCCTACCGGGGAAAACCCGCGAAATTTGGACGAAGCACAGCAGAAGCTTCTCGATATGATCGCTCGCCGCTTCGTGGCGGTTTTTTACCCGCCAGCCGAGTTTGAGGTGACGACGAGAATCACTCGAGTCGAAGGTGAATCGTTCAAAACAGAAGGCAAAATCATTAAGGAACCGGGTTGGCTCGAGGTGTATGGCCGTCACGCTGCTACCGACGAACAGAGCGACGCGTTGGTCGCAGTGACACCTGGAGAGTCAGCCCTCGCTGCCCAAGTCGAGGTTAAAGAGAATCAAACCAAACCCCCGGCTCGCTACACGGAGGCCACTCTGCTTTCGGCCATGGAAAGCGCTGGTAAATTAGTCGACGACGAAGACCTCCGGGAAGCGATGTCGGCCAAAGGTTTGGGGACACCCGCGACGCGCGCAGCTATCATAGAGGGACTAATCCAAGACAGCTACATCAATCGTGAGAACCGCGACCTGATCGCAACGGCTAAGGGGATCTCACTGGTTACTCTTTTACGAGGAATTGGTATCGAGTTGTTATCTTCGCCCGAACTCACTGGAGAGTGGGAACATAAGCTGAAGCTTATGGAACACGGCGACCTCGACCGGTCGACGTTCATGACTCAGATCAAGCAATTGACCAGCGAGATCGTCGATAAAGCAAAACACTTCGAAAGCGATGTCGTCGAAGGAAACTACGTTACCCTTAACGTTCAGTGTCCTAATTGCGGGGCCGCTCAACTGAAAGAGGATTACCGGACTTATCACTGCGAAAACTGCGAGTACCGCCTTTTCAAGGTTCTGGCCAGCCGGGAGCTAAGCCCGGCAGAGGTAACCAACCTGATCAAAGAGAGAAAGGTCGGACCACTCGAAGGATTTCGCAGCAAAACCGGCCGGCCGTTTGCCGCATTGGTAGTCCTCAATGACGAGAACAAGCCGGAATTCGCCTTCGAGAATGGGCTGTCCGCGAACAATATCGAAATTGATCCGGAAAAACACACTGCCTTGGGGCCGTGCCAAGTGTGTAAATCTGGCCAGGTCTATGACGTGGGGCCGATCTACGTCTGTGAAAATCTTCCGAAAGGTTCTTGCACGTTCAAAATGACCAAGACCATTCTCCAAAGAGAAGTTCCACCCGACCAGCTCAAAAAGATGCTCACCGAGGGCAAAAGCGATCTGCTTCGACGTTTTATCTCAAAGAAGGGAAGACCGTTTGATGCTTCGCTAACCCTGGTGGATGGCAAGATCGGTTGGGAGTTTGCCAAACGCGAAACACGTCCAAAACGCAAGAAACCTGCATCGGCTTAGGCTGGCTGGTCTACGCCGCCGGACACCTCTTTTTTGCCTGGCTGTTTTACTACGGCTGGCTTTACGTCTAGCTCTGACCGCTTGCGTTTGGTGAGGCGCTCCAAAAACAGAGCTTGAGAATCAACCGTTTGTCCATCGGGATGCCTCTTGGCATAAGTCAGCTCTGAGTTTTGTTCCCGAGCTTTAACATTGTCAGACCAGTAAGTACTGATCAACTCGTCGAGGGTAGCCCGGTGATCCGGATCCTCAACCGGGAAACAGCTCTCCACCCGTCGGAAAAAGTTGCGCGGCATCCAATCCGCGCTGGCCAAATAGAGTTCTGGGCGTCCCCGGTTTTCAAATCGGTAGATCCGGCTGTGCTCAAGGAACCGGCCGACGATACTGCGTAAAGTGATGTTATCGCTGACACCAGGAACATGCGCTCTCAAACAACAAATACCGCGCACTAACAGTCGGATTTTAACACCGGCCTGAGAAGCCTGGTAGAGGGCCTCGATTACCTCCGTATCGACCAGCGAATTTAATTTTGCGAAGATCGCCGCCGGTTTGCCTGCCTTGGCGTGGTCTGTCTCCCGCTCGATCATATCGAGCACAAACTCGTGCAGTTTCTTCGGCGCTGCCTTAATCTTTATCAGGTCCGGGAACACCGAAACCCCAGTCAACCAGTTGAAAAGCTCGGCACAATCGTTGGTCATAACCGGGTCACAAGTCAACAGGCCCAGATCCGTGTAGAGGCGAGCGGTCGACGGATGATAGTTTCCAGTCCCGAGATGCAAATAACGCCGGATACCATCCTCTTCCTTCCTAACCACCAGCGCCAATTTCGCATGGGTCTTTAAACCGACGATACCGTAAACTACGTGGACACCGGCTTCCTGAAGGGTGTGCGCCCATTTGATGTTAGCGGCTTCATCGAACCGCGCTTTTAGTTCGATTACTACCGTTACCTGTTTTCCACTCTCAGCGGCTTCGGCCAAAGAAGCGATGATGGGTGAATCGCCGCTAGTCCGGTAGAGCGTTTGTTTTATGGCCAATACGCTCGGGTCTTCCGCGGCCTGTTCGATAAAATCTAAGACAGTCTGAAAACTGTCGTAGGGATGGTGGAGAAGGATCGGCTTACGCCGGACTTGCGTAAAGATATCCTCTCCATCGGTGCCCGTTACCACCACGGGAACAAAAGGCTTATACTTCAGATCGGGTCGATCAACTCCACCAACTACCGGCATTAAACGAGAGAAATTGATTGGACCATCCACGGCATAAAGGTCGTCTCGGTCCAAGCCGAAGGTTAGCAGAAGCTGATCGGATACGTGACCGGGACACTCCTTCTGCACTTCCAATCGCACCGCTGCTCCCCGGTTCCGTTTGCGGAGCTCGATCTCGATCGTCTTCAGCATGTTCTCCGCTTCTTCCTCATCCAGATACAGATCGCTATTTCGGGTAACCCGGAATTGGTAAGCCCCTTTGACCTTCATGCCATGGAACAGAGATCCCACATGCGCCTGGATAAGATTTCCAATGAAGATGTAGCGATAAATGCCGCGTTCTCCCGCCTTGTAGGGTAGCAATCTTGGAAGGATGCGCGGCACCTGGACGACCGCCAAATTCGTGCTTAGCTCACTGCCTTCCAGCTCGACGGCAACATTCAAGCTTTTGTTCAGCAACTGCGGAAACGGGTGCACCGGATCCACTGCCAGCGGAGTCAGAACGGGATAAACAGAGTTCCGAAAATAATCCGTATAATACTTCTTCTCGTCGTCGCTCAGGTCATCATAGCTGAGGAAAAAGATGTGCTGCTCCTCCAGTCCCGGTACCAAAACTTCGTTCCAAAGCCGATATTGCTCGTCGACCATCTTTCTCACGCGCTGCGAGATGGCGACCAGTTGTTCATTGGGACCCATTCCATCCGGGCCAGCCGCGCTCACTTTGCTGTCCCGTTGCTGTCTTAGCCCCGCGACCCGAATTTCAAAGAACTCATCCAGGTTCGAACTGACGATACAAAGGAATTTAACCCGCTCCAGCAACGGGTTCGACGCGTCTTGCACCTCTTCCAAAACACGCTGGTTGAATTCGAGCCAGCTCAGTTCGCGATTCGTAAAAAGTGCCGGATCATTAAACGTTGGAGCCTTGGACGCATCCATAATTGTCTTCTGCGGTCGAGAGCGAGCTTTGCGTTTCTTCTGCATCCTTTAGTGACTGGAAAAAACCGGCGCGACTGTAGATCTGTGACGAATTCGTCATAAATGGGCCGGGAACCAGAGTAATCCTTTCTATCTCGGCTCTTGACTCAGTTGCTTCAAGTGAAGAGTTCGGGGGAAACGCAGGCGCCGGCGTACCTTGTTGGGGCGGAGTTGCCGAACGGCTCAACCACGCTACCGAAGGCCCCGGTGTTTCACTTCCGGACGAGGCGGCTAGACAGTTAGACGCGCCGACTTGTCCGACATAGCCCGGCGTCTTCGATGGGTCTGCAGCTTGGACACCTTGGCGAAGTCGCAGCCGTGATCCAGCGCTGGGCGGCGCTCCGACTTCGCTAGCTCGAAAGACGATAGAGACCGGATCAGGAGAAAGTACGTCGGACAAACGGGCACGCGGCCAGTCACAGCAGCGTCGTGATTCGGGCGAACATCCGTCTCGTTGCGAACCCCTTTCTGCCTTTCCCGAGCCTCGCCCCACCAAACCCCACACTCCCGACAGGCCTAGTTCCTGCGGCCAGACAAGATCAAAAAGTAGTACAACAGATAACTTAGCGAGGTAATGAAAGCGGCCACGTAGGTAAACGCAGCTGCGTCCAAAACGCCGTTAACCGCTCGTGCTTCTTCTTGGGTCCGCATCAAACCCATCTCGGAGAGGACTCGCTTTGCCCGCGCCGAGGCGTCAAACTCAACCGGCAAGGTGACTAGATTGAACAACATGATGATTGCCCAACCGAAGCAGAGCAGGAGTAACATGGGAGCCAAAAGATGAGTAAACCAGCCCACGATTGGTAAAATATAAACGGCCTGACTGGCAAACCCGACCAGGCCCGTGGAGGCCATTCTCCAGGTCAAGGGCGCGTAAGCCTGCTGATGTTGCAGCGCGTGACCGCACTCGTGAGCGGCAACTCCCATCGCGGCGGCGGACCTGCCCTCAAAGTTCTCAACCGACAAAACCAGACGGCGATTGATGGGATCGTAATGGTCCGTCAGCAAATTATTCGATTCTACAATCTCGACATCTCCGATCCCGGCTCGTTGGAGAATGTGCGCGGCTACTTCGGCTCCACTCAGTCCGGAAGAATTCGGCACTTGGCTGTACTTACTATATGCCGATTTAACGCGCCAAACAGCCCACAGGGACAACGCCATTGTCCCAAAAAAAGCCCAAAGGCCAAAAGCATTCATTTTACGAATAAAAAGTCACTCTAAACATACGCAGCGCGACAGAAACAGCAACCGCCGCACCGAGCCGCACCTCGCCTTATGCTAGGTGCGGAACAGCTGATAGCTGATAGCAGATAGCAGATAGCCAATGACCCTATTCCCGTGACATCGGCTATTGGCTGTTGGCTATTGGCTATTCGGAGCGAGCATAAGGCGAACTCCGAGACGGCACGAGAGCTGCTATATCCAGGCTTGATATTTTTGCCTGGCTAGAAATCATATTCCTATGGGCAACCTGTTCCATGGTTACGACCCAAGCCGATTTTTCGACGAGATGTTCGCGTCTCCGAGTGAGGTTCGCGCCCATTATCAGCGCCTATTTGAGCGGTACAACGATCTCACCTTGGGAGAGTTCGACCGCAAACGCTTGGTGGCCGACAATTCGTTTCTCACCCAAGGCATCACTTTCACGGTTTATAACGACACAGAAGGGACGGAGCGAATTTTCCCTTTTGATCTGGTCCCGCGAATAATTCCGCTCAAAGAGTGGCTCCATATCGAGAGTGGACTCACTCAGCGGATCTCAGCGCTCAACCTCTTCCTTCGTGACATCTATCATGATCAGCGGATCTTGAAAGATGGGGTGATTCCTGCGGAGATCATTCACAGCGCCATCCATTTCCGCCCCGAATTCATGGGGGTTAACGTTCCGAAAGATATTTACATCCATATCTGTGGAACAGACCTCGTTCGCGACCACGACGGCAACTATCTAGTGCTGGAAGACAACGGCCGATGTCCATCAGGCGTTTCTTATCTCCTGGAAAACCGGCAAACCATGAAACGGGTTTTCCCGAATCTCTTTTCGCGTTATTCGGTGCAGCCGGTCGATCGGTACTGCGAAGAGTTGCTGAATCTGCTCCGTTTCATTGCTCCCGGCGGGAATCCGGAGCCGACGGTCGTACTGCTCACGCCTGGGATTTATAACTCTGCTTACTTCGAACATTCGTTTCTGGCCAGATCGATGGGCATCGAGATTGTGGTCGGAGCGGACATGGTGGTGCAGGGCGGTTACTTGATGATGAAAACCACGAAAGGTCTGAAAAGAGTGGACGTGGTCTATCGGCGAATCGACGACGACTTCCTGGACCCGCAGGTATTTCGCAAAGACTCCCTTCTTGGGGTCCCCGGCCTGGTTGAGGTCTATCGGCGCGGTAATGTGAGTTTAGCGAATTCTATCGGGACCGGGGTGGCGGACGACAAGGTCACTTACCATTTCGTTCCTAAGATGATCCGCTACTATCTCGATCAGGACCCGATCCTGTCGAACGTTCCCACCTACCTCTCGATGTTCGACGATGACCGCAAGTACATACTCGAGCACCTCCCGGAATTGGTGGTAAAATCCGCTAACGAAAGCGGTGGGTACGGAATGTTGATCGGCCCGCATGCTACCAGCGAGGAGATCGCGAAATTTCGCGATCTGATCGCGAAGAATCCGCGCAATTATATAGGGCAACCCGTCGTCCAACTTTCCCGGTCTCCTTCCTATATCAGTGGTCGCTTCGAAGGACGGCACATCGATCTGCGGCCGTACATTCTCTTTGGGGAAAAGACGACGATTATCCCAGGCGGGCTGACTAGAGTGGCTTTGCGAAAAGATTCCTTAGTCGTTAACTCTTCCCAAGGCGGTGGCAGTAAAGACACCTGGGTCCTTAGTGAGTAACCGTTGAAAGAACAGTCACACGTTTTAACTTGCGTTCGCGCCAAAGATGCTTTCCCGAGTCGCTGACACGATCTATTGGCTGAGCCGCTATATTGAACGGGCGGAGAACAACGCCCGAATGCTGGACGTTAACCTCCAGCTAACACTGGATGCAACGATCCTAAACCATCGTTATACGCAGCAGCATTGGGAATCGATAATCTATTCACTCGAAGACACGAAACTGTTCCAGGAGCTTTATCCGGGTATCACCGGGGAGGCAGTGGTCGAGTTCGTCTGCTTTGAGCGCAAGAACCCTAATTCCATCTATTCCTGTTTGTGTGCAGCCAGAGAAAACGCCAGGAGCGTGCGCGAGTTGATCTCCTCCGAGATGTTCGAGCAATTGAACCGAATGTACCTGGATTTCCGGTCCGGTGAAGCGCAGCGTTTATTTCGCTCCAGCAGCTATCAGTTTTTCAAATGGGCCCTACAAGGCTGCCATCTATTCCAAGGAATCGCCGACGCCACGATGGCGCACGATGAAGGATGGGACTTCCTTCAGATGGGAAAGTTTCTAGAACGAGCGGACCGGACCTCCCGCATCCTCGACATCAAATATCATATTCTCCTTCCAAAGGAAGAGGAGATCGGCGGCACGATCGATACCGTACAGTGGTTTGCAGTTCTCAATTCCTGCAGTGGCGCCGAACCGTACCGGCGACTGTTCCAGGGTCAGATCGCTCCCTGGAAAGTCGCCGAATTCTTAATTAAAGACGCGTCCTTTCCGCGGTCGATTCGTTTCTGTGTCGCTTCTCTAGACCATTCCCTGCATCAAATTACCGGGATTGATCGCGGTGATTTCCTTTACAAAGTCGAAGCAGAACGGCTTTCGGGTAAACTCCTGGCTGACCTATCCTACGTCACCATGGACGACGTGTTCAGGATCGGTCTCCACCAATACCTAGATGGAATCCAGCTCAGATTAGGCGAGATCAGCAAGGCAATCTACAAAGAATTTTGCGAATGGCTCGATACCTGAGGCGCCTGCCTTAGTGATAGAGCCATTCGCAAAATTCTACTAGCCGGGATGCCTGACCAAGGTTGCACCTTGGTCAGGCATCCCGGCTTAATCGACTCTCAGGCGAGGGAGAAGAAACTCCAGGAGCTGCTCTAGGCAAGCTTCCGCGCTTTCCTCGCTCGTTTCTAACACAAGTTCCGGATTCTCGGGAATCTCGTACGGAGCGTCGAGGCCGGTAAACCCTTTGATTTCGCCAGCTCGCGCTTTTCGGTAAAGATTCTTTGGGTCTCGTTTTTCGCAGACTTCCAGTGGAGCTGATACGTAAACCTCGACAAACTCGACTCCACTGCTCGCAACGATCTCCCGAGCTCGCACCCGATCGAGGCGATACGGCGATATAAACGACGTCACCGTGATAACTCCTGCATCCGCCATGAGCTTGGCCACCTCTGCGACTCTGCGAATATTTTCCACCCGATCTTCAGGAGAAAATGAGAGATTCGAATTAAGCCCATGTCTCATATTGTCGCCGTCGAGAACGTACGCCTGCATCTGGCGTTCAAACAGCTCCTTCTCGAGAGCGCGGGCTAGCGTCGATTTACCTGATCCGGATAACCCAGTCATCCAAACCACCAGCCCTGGATGCCCGTTTCTCTCGACCCGATCCCGATATCGGATATGACTCTCCGACCAGGTGATGTTGGAGCTCTTCACCTGTTTATGGACCAGGTAGACCCCGCCGAAGATGACTCCGCCGCCAGCCACATCGTTTCCGTCCACCAGCACAAACCTGCCGCTCGTTTGCAGGCGATCATAGTTGTCCATCACCAGCGGGCCGCGGCTTTGAATGGTCACCTCTGCAACCTCGTTCTTTTCGACAGTGCGCCGAATCGCCGAAGAAGCTTCCAAGGTGCTGGCATCGATCACCTGATCGATCGACGCTAGTTGGCACTCAATCTCCTGGGTTAGCAGCTTGATCTTATATTTCTTTGCCAGACTAAGCGGGCGGTCACCCATCCAGAAAACGCGTGCTCGAAATCGGTTGGTCTCGATCGGCATTTGGTCGATATGGTTGCCGACTGAACCTCGCTCGACAAAGATTTGTTCGCGCAGAGTGATCCCAACCGATTCCCCAGCAGAGACAGCGCTCCGCTGAGCCGCGTTCCAAACTTCAATCGAAGCCACGACGGACTCCTTGTTCGAAGGAGCGAAGACGACCGTGTCGCCAACCCTGAGCGTTCCTGATTCAATCCGGCCCGCCAAGATCCTTCTGCGATCGAACCGGTAAACATCCTGCACTGCAAACCGGAGAGGCAGATCCGCAGGAGGTACTGGCTGCTCCAGGTCATCGAGCATTTGGATCAGGGTAGGCCCCTCGTACCAGCTCGTCCTTGGATCAGGTGTGACCATATTGACCCCGTCACGAGCCGCGATCGGCAGGAACTGCAACGGCTGGACGTTTAGCTGGCGGAGGAAGTCTCGATAGTCGGCCTCAATTCGGGTGAACACTGCCTGGTCGAAGTTTACCAGGTCCATCTTGTTCACCACCACAACTACTTGCCGAATGCCCAACAGGCTCAAGAGGTAGGCATGCCGGCGGCTCTGCTCTTGAATGCCTTCATGGGCGTCAATCAGCAGTAGAGCCGCGTCTGCGGAGGCTGCTCCGCTCACCATGTTCTTCAGAAATTCCTTGTGCCCTGGCGCATCGATAATGACGTAGTTACGCCTCCGGGTTTTAAACCAGATCTGCGAGACATCGATCGTGATATTCTGATCCCGCTCCGCTTGGAGCGCATCCATGAGAAACGCCCATTCGAATTGCATCCCGCGGCGGCGACAGACGGTTTGGATCTGCTCAAATTTCCCATCGGGCAGTGATCCGGTCTCATATAAGAGACGCCCGACTAAAGTCGATTTTCCGTGATCGACGTGGCCAACAATGACCACCCTTAAGGCTCGATGCTCGGATGACAAGAAAGCGTCATCAAGCGAGTCAGTTATGGGACGTCTCTCGGAAGAGACCCCTGCCTCGGAGTATGCCGTAACATTTGTTCGCAAGCGTTGTTTTTCTCCCCGTTTCTTTCCGTTCTGATAAACCCTGTCATCGCGGTCGTACCGGTATCACAGGTATCACATATAGCCGCTCGCGCGCAGGCGTTCGAATGCATCTTCCGACTCCTGATCCTGAGCGCGGGTACTTCTTTCCGACACCTTAGTTTCTCTTAGTTCCTCAATGATTTCCGCCACCGTAGTTGCTTGCGAGGGGACTGGCTTAGTGCACGGCGCACAGCCTAGGCTACGATAACGAAACCCATCTTTGGCAAAATACAAATCAACGATCGGTATCTTTTCCCGTTCGATATACTCCCAAACATTAATCTCGGTCCAGTGCAGAAGTGGATGAATTCGAATGTGGGTTCCAGGATCAAAATCCGTTTTAAATTGGTCCCACAGTTCCGGAGGCTGGTCCTTGAAATTCCACTCGAAATTGCGATCGCGCGGCGAAAAGTATCGTTCCTTAGCCCGGGTCCCTTCTTCATCCCGGCGGATTCCAACGATTACCGCCTGATAATCCTTCTCTTCGATTACCTGCTGAAGGGCATCCTTTTTCAAAAGTCCGCAACATTCGACCCGCGTAAGTGCGCCATTCGGGAAAGTCCTACCGGCAGCAAGCGCCGCCTTGTTCTGGCCAACGATGAGATCAATATTCCACTCGCGGACTTTCTCATCCCTAAACTGGATCATCTCGGGGATTTTGTAGCTCGTATCAACGTGCACACACGGCATCGGCACGTGTCCAAAGAACGCTTTGCGAGCCAGCCATAACAAAACCGACGAATCCTTTCCAATGCTCCAAAGCATCGCCAGCCGCTTAAACTTACGATGCGCCTCACGCAAAATATATACGCTCTGGTTCTCCAGGGCGTCTAAATGCCGGAACTTCGCCCCCGTCATATGTTCTCTCCCAGGAATGTGTGGATACCACATTCCGTCTTCTCAAACCCAGTCCAACGGCCCGCCCGCTCATCCTCACCGCTGATGACAGCACGAGTACAAGGATGGCAACCGATGCTCCGAAACCCTCTATCTTTAAGGGGATTATAGGGAATACCGTGATGACGGATATAATCCCAAACCTGCTGCGAGCTCCACGTCGCTAGCGGATTCACCTTCACTATTTGCTTACCCCGCAACCGGTCAACTTCGTAAATTTCGAGGGTTTGAGTCTTGGCCCGGGTGCTGGACTGTTCCCGTCTAACGCCGGTAATCCAGGCGTCTAAGGTGGAAAGCTTCTTTTGTAGAGGGAACACCTTTCGTAGCGTACAACAAAGATCTGGATTCTTATCCCATAAATTGGGACCCAACTCCGTGGCCTGCTCACTTATACTCATTTCGGGAGTCAGGGTTTCGATCTCAATTCCAAAAAATTGTTCCAGTCGAAATTTGAGGGCGAGAGTTTCCTGAAAAAGGAGGCCCGTGTCAATAGTGAACACAGGAATCGACAAACCCAGAGAGACGGCGTGGTGAATCGCGACCAAGCCAGCGCCTTGAAAGCTGGTGCCAAACGCGACCCTGGAACCGAAGGCTTGGGCTGCCCACTGGAGCACTTGGCCTGGGGACGCCGTTTCGAACTCTCCGGAGAGGGTTTTAATCTCTTCAACTGAAAACAGGACGGCATCGGTCATCCGATAATGTCTATATGTCTATAGACATTTATCAAGAGTTACCTGTGAGTGTGAGATCCCCCTGCCATCGATCTCGCCGAAGTCCCCATAGCAGGGGAGCCGCTTTGGAACCTCGCCTTAAAA
>JAFAIO010000513.1 GCA_019236675.1 Verrucomicrobiota bacterium | reverse complement strand
TCCTGCATTCTAGCTCCTAGCTCCTCGACTGCTTACTGCTTACTGCTTACTGCTTACTGCTCACTGCTTACTGATCACTGCTTACTGCTCAGTCCTCCCCTTCCCGTTCGCCGCGTGTAAAATTCGGCGGATCACTGGCGGGAAATGATTCCTCGAGGGATTCGTCTACTTCTTCCTCCAGATGCCGATCTTTGTCGTCGATTTCCCCATCCGGTCGATTCGCGCTCATACTATTGGATCAACTAATCCTCATCTTTTCCGGTTGCAAGAATCATGCGCGCAACCACTGGATGATCGAATGATTTCAGGCTAGATGACTAGGTGTCCATTCCACGGTCGGACTTGAATAACCTTCTGCAACCAAAGTCAAAAACAGGCACAGCAGAACACGCTGCCGTCGCCGGGGTGTTCGGCTTTCACCGCCTTGACCGCTAGCAAATGTCTGAGCGTTCGCAAACGGTACGGGCTCCCCAGGCTCAACGAATCGTTTTTGACATTGCCGTTAAGGCGATCTCGGCTGTGGGCCGGCATCCGGCGTTGTTCTTATTGTTACCTTCGCTCTACCTTTTGCTGGTTTATCCTCCAATCTGGAAGGACGTCGACGCGCTGGGACAACTGATCTGGCAGGCAGGATGGGGCAACATTTTGCATTATCCGCCCCTTTATTGTTTTACCGGCAGAATTCCGTTCTGGCTGGCTGATTCGATTCAGGCCCTGCTGAGCGGACAGCCGCTTCCGGGTCTGCACCTTTTCTCGGAACAACATCCGACTTGGCTGGGGATAGAGTTCTTGATTATCGCTCAACATGCGGGGTTGATCACGGCTTTGACGGTTTTGGTCCGAACGGCGGCCCGCAGTCAATTGAGCCGGGGCGCGATAACCATCAGCTGTATCGCGGCCAGTTCTCTATACGCTCAGCAACAGTGCGCCGGCTCCGAAGCGCCCAGTGTCAGCGCCATCATTTTGCTTACGGCCGCCGGGCTCTGGCTCTATCGAAGCAGCTCATCCCGCCTGAGATGGATCGTATTCACGATCGCCTTATTCGCTGCATTCGGCACTCGGCATATCAACTATTTGTTCGTTCTTTGGCTACCGCTAGTGATGATAGGGCATCTACTTTGGTCTCTGTGGCAACGGCGGCGGATATTGACCCCGGAGCTGGCCAAACTTGGTCTCGCTGTCGCCTGCGGAGGGTTTGCCTTGTTGGCTGATACCCTGATCGTCAGAGTACTGATTGCTCAAGCCGGTGAAGAATATCGTACGGACTTAGGCTTCGTGCTGAGTGATCGGGTCACGGCATTTCTCTATAAACTATCCGATTCCGAGCGCGCAGCGTTAGTCGAGAAGTTGGTTGCAGCAGAGCCTGACCCAATCATCCAAGCGGCGATAAGAGCGGAGTCCAAAGTTGGATCTTCCCACGCTGAACTCGCTAGCACGATTCAAGATGCGCTCCGCCAGGAAGGAATTGCGGAAAACGTAATCCAGGTGCGCGGCGATGTTTCGGTTTTTTATGCGGCACTCGCCTATCTCAGGACGCTTCACCCAAAACTGATCGATTTAGTTCTCTCTGATTTCCTCCACGGTTATGTTCGGGAAGATAACAGCAAACTTAGCCTGAACCGTTTTTTAGCGAATCGAACCGCCGCGCGTATGCGCAAGGAAGATCCTCAATCCTGGCTACCGTTGGACCAGCTTCATTCGATCGACGATCAGAAGACCGCATCCGCATTAGTGACCCGTGCCAGCACCGATCCATATCTGATGTTATGGGGACCGATCCCTATCGCTGTTATGGTGCTAGTTAACCTCGGGCTAACCATCTTCCTGATAAGACGCCGCCAAGGGGAAATTGGTTGGCTGGCGCAAGCATTGTTGCTCACCGGCGCGATACTTTATTTCGCCAACTGTATCTGCGACTATTTCAACGATCGTTACACGTTGCCGCTGTTGGTGTGTGCACTGGCGGCGTTCGCGGTACAAGTGGGCGCGTTGCTAGATGGGCAAGGGAAAGTAAGCAGTTAGCAGTTAGCAGTTAGCAGTTAGCGGTAAGCGGTTAGCGGTAAGCGGTAAGCGGTAAGCAGTAAGCAGTAAGCAGGTTAGCCGTTCGCGGTTGGTAATCCGGCAGGGCGAAGCGCAGGCGAGATTCTAGCCCACCAATACGGGTGGCCTCACCTCCTAGCTCCTGAACTGCTTACTGCTCACCGCTTACCGCTTACTCGTCTGCCGCCCCCGACCTTAGTTCCGGCAATGCGCCTACCAGCAATCGCTACTTCTGCTTCGTCGCTACCTTCTGCGCACCAGGCTCGACGCCTAGTTCGTAAGCGAAGAAAGAGAAGATATCGGTTTGGTCAGAGACTTGTTGATCCAGCGAACTCCCGATACCATGTCCAAATGCGTTAACTCGGAGCAGAATCGGATTCCCCGGCGCAGCGGCCGCTTGTAACCGGGCCGTGAACTTAAAGGAATTGTAGGGAGCAACCCGGCCGTCATTCAGGCCTGCGGTCATCAGAATGGCTGGATATTTTGTACCATCGACTACGTGTTGATAAGGCGAGTAACCGAGCAATGCTTTTAGCTGAGCCGGATCTTTCACGCTGCCGTATTCGGTGGTGTTAAAGACGCCGTTTGGCCAAAACTCGGTCCGTAGACAATCATAAACCCCAACCGCCGACACGACGGTTCGCATCAAGCTCGGGTGTTGGGTAATCATCGCCCCCATCAAGAGCCCACCGTTGCTTCCACCGAGCATCCCGAGTTTGGCGGTCGACGTGTACTTATGATCAATTAGATATTGGGCGCAGGCGGCGAAATCGTCGAAGCAGTTCTGTTTGTTGGTGAGGTTACCACCCTTATGCCATTCCTCGCCATATTCACCGCCTCCACGGATATTGGTATCCACAAAAATCCCGCCCAGATCGTACCAAGCTCGGTTCGTTAATCGGGCCCGCGGAGTCTCGCTCACTCCAAACCCGCCATACCCGTAAAGGATCGTCGGATGGCTCCCGTCCAGCGCAATTCCTTTCTTGTGAACGATATTCAGAGGAATTTTGGTCCCATCTTTCGAGACTGCGAAATCTCTGGTAACTTCCATATCCGCAAAATTCACCGGCGCCTCGGAACTGAGCTTCGTAGGTGCTAGTTCGTTGGTTCCCGTGTCATATTTAAACCACTTGTAGAGCTCGGTATAACTTCCGATCTGAATCAGGGCGAGATGCTCACCGGCAGCCAGGCGCGAGACGCTCGAGATTGGTGGGAGCGCTACCTGCTTTTGGTCGGAGCCGTCCAGGCCGTATGAGTAGAGACCGGAAGGTCCACCTTCCAACGTCTGCACAATCAGGCGATCTGTGGTCACGGCAATGGTTTCGATCACCGCGTCGCCGACAGGAACCACCACTTCCGGCTTAGCGTCAGGAGTATCCAAGCCAAACTTCACCACTTTTCCGTGGGGCGCGTCCTGTAGCGAAATTGCGTAAAAAGCGGGGCCGAACCCGAGAACACCCCTTTTTACTTGGTCCTCAAACTTAGTAATCTGGCGCCAGCTCTTATCCGGCCCATAAACGAAGTGGGCATAGTCCCCACCGTCGCCGTTCTCTACGGTTGCAACGATGTAGTCAGAGTCAGCGTTCGACTCGAGCATTACCTCCCCGATCTTCGGGAACTCTTTCCCGATAGAATAGGTGTCCTCAGACTCCGGTGAACCAAGCTTGTGGAGATAAACTTGCATATAGAAATGCAGATCTTCGGCCGGCCGTTCTCCTTCTCTTGGATAGCGGGTATAAAGGACCGCCGTACTATCCTCGGTCCAAGCCGCACTTCCGCCACCGGTTGGGAATTGGACATGTTTGATCACGTCAGGAAGCTGTTTGCCGGTTTCGACCTCGAAAAAGGTCAGGTCGCCGTCTTCAGTTCCATTTTTGGAAAGAGATACCGCCACGGTTTTGCCATCCGGTGCCGGCACAAACCAATCGATCGACGTCTTGCCGGAAGGATCGATCGAATTGGGGTCACAAACCGCTTTTTCGCTGCTTGGATCCTCAGGTGAAACCACCACTACAAATGGCTGTTGCTTGGCAGGGTCAAGCTTCAGCGCAAAAATCTTGTCACCGGCTACCGCGATAAACGCTAGGCTCGGCGGCGTAGCGCTGATTAGTTTCTTTATTTGAGCGGCTAATTGGGCACGGCCCGGGAGCGCATTGAGAAACTTTTGTGACCGCTCATTTTCCTTTTCCGCCCACGCTTTGACTTTCGGATCGGTCAACTGCTCCAACCAGCGATAATCATCTTTTACGGTGACACCATCGAACACATCTGTGATCGTTTGTTTAGCGGTGGCCGGTGCAGCTTCCAAGGAGGGAACACCGGCTTGAGCAGCCGCTGAAAGGAAAAACGCTGAGCAAGCTAGCCCGAGCGGGACCAAAAATTGTCTCATGGGGATCAAGGATGCACGGGCAAAGGAAGAAAGCAATGTGGCGTGTGGACGTTTGGCGTTCGGCGTTTGGTGCTTGGTAGAGGCTCCCGAATGATCTATGTGGATCGCGAAGCCGCAGGTTCTGCAATGGGGGCGGTGAAGGTGGGACGAAAAACGCGCCGAGCCGGGGTCTATCGTTGGGCCACGGCTCGGCGCGCTCTCGGGCGTAACACATTTCGTCGGACGAACATCGCCAGTTGCTTCGGTAGAATCGTCAGGCGGTTCGGGAGCCTCGCCCCACCAAAGGACGATGAGGACGATTACGATTCTCTTTAATTAGAAAATTCTGTTTGAAAAAAAAGGCGTGGTCAGTTTCAATGTGAGATCACATCGAAAGCACTCTGAAACCGGAACCCGATCCATCCCTGTTTGCGACTGCCGAAGATAGAAGGCACCAGATCCTTCGCCTCCTCGAGCACGCGGGCAATGTGAAGGTGGAGAACCTGGCGGAGCGATTTGCGGTTAGCCAGGTCACGATTCGCAAAGATCTTGCCGAACTGGAAGAGCAAGGCCTGCTGCAACGCACCTATGGCGGGGCCGTGTTCTCCCATCGCAGTCGATTCAATATCTCTTTCATCGAGCGAGTCCAGCTGAAGGCCAACCAGAAAGAAGGGATCGCGCGCGCCGCAATCGAGCGCATCCACGAAGGAGATACGATCATTCTGGATGGCGGGACCACCACGCTATCCTTAGCGGCTGCGTTGGTAGGACGTTTCCGGTCCCTATATGTTATCACAAACTCGGTTCCAGCTTCTTTGGAGCTGGCGCGCGCGGGTTATGAATTGCTGCTGGTGGGAGGCCAGGTCCGGAATCATAGCTTGACTTTAATCGGTCCGGTTGCAGTGCGGACCTTGGAGAACTTTCATGCGGACCGGGCCTTTCTGGGAACGTCCGGCACAACGCTTACCCACGGGCACAGCACACCGAATCCGCTGGACGCAGAGGTGAAGCGAGCAATGATCCGATCTGCCGACGAAACCTATGTTCTCACAGATTCCTCCAAGTTCGGGCATGCCTGCCTGGCGACGTATGCTCAATTGGAAGAGGTTTCGCTGATCATCACCGACTCGAATATTCAGCAGCCTTTTGTCGAAGCCTTTAATAAGCGGGGGGTGGCGTACGAACTCGTTCCGGCCGACGCCGGTACTCAGGCCGACGCTACCGTGGCGGAAGCGGTATAAGCTTTCGCGGCCCTGCTCTCCAAACCAAAACCCCCAGTAGCCCCCCACCCTGTTATGTTAAAGCTGACTAGTCTGCGCATCGCCGCCGCGCTTGCGCTGTCCGTCCTAGCCGTTCCGATACCGGCCATCGCCCAAAAGAAACCACACATTATCGTGGTCACCCACGGACAAGTGTCCGACTCGTTCTGGGTAGTAGTAAAGAACGGCGTTCAATTGGCTGCCAAAGAGACCGGCGCCAATGTAGAGTATCGCGCTCCTGAGAAGTTCGATATGGTAGCGCTCTCACAGTTGATTGACGCTGCGGTCGCTTCTAAGCCGGATGGCCTTATCGTTTCGATCCCCGACGCGGACGCACTGGGCAAATCGATCAAGGCAGCCGTCGCCGCCAAAATCCCCGTCATCTCAATTAACTCAGGGTCAGACGTGTCAAAGAAACTGGGATGTCTGCTGCACATCGGGCAGGAAGAGGAATTGGCGGGCAAAAAGGCCGGTGAACGGATGCAGGCAGAAGGGGTAAAGAAAGCGGTGGTGATTAACCAAGAGGTTGGCAACGTGGCGCTTGATCTCCGCGCGAAAGGGTTTTCTGAGGGCCTGGGCACACCGGCCGAGGTTCTGGCTGTGACGATGGATTTTACGCAATCCCGTGACGCCGTGTCTGCTTATTTGCAGAAGAATCCCGACGTTCAGGGCATCCTCGCGCTTGGCCCGGCAGGAGCTGAGCCCGCACTTCAGGCGCTCCAAAACGCCGGCCTGGCCGGAAAAGTGAAGTTCGGCACCTTCGATTTATCGCCGACCGTTCTGCAGGCGATTGCCAAAAAGGAAATGGACTTCGCCATCGACCAGCAACAGTTCCTCCAGGGATATCTCCCCGTGATCATCATGGACAATTATATCGAGTACGGATTGCTGCCCGCTAACGACACCGTCTTGACCGGGCCAGGTTTTGTTACCCCAGACAACGCGGCCCAAGTAATCAACTTATCTAAAAAAGGGATTCGTTAGTCAACTCACCGGGGTTGGACTCCCTTAGTAACCAACCCCGGCAACCACGGGAGAGGAGCATTGAACTTCAAGAAATTGCTCACGCGTCCTGAGTTCGGAGCGTTTGTAGCCGCCGTAGGGATTTTTGTCTTTTTTGCGGCCGTGGCGGGTGAAGGCTTCCTATCGATCAGCGGGACGATCAACTATCTCGAGGTAGCTGCTCAGGTTGGTATTCTGGCAGTCTCGGTTTCGCTACTCATGATTGCAGGTGAGTTCGACCTATCGGTCGGCTCCATGATCGGCGCTTCCGGGATGATCATCGCCCTGGCGGTTACGCAGTTTGATTGGCCCCTTTGGTTGGCAATTATTGTCGCCTTTTTATTCTCGCTCGTGGTCGGCTACGTGAACGGATGGTTAGTGATCAAAACCAGACTACCCTCCTTCATCATCACACTGGCCTCAATGTTCTTGCTGCGAGGACTAACCATCGGATTTACGCTTTTGATTACTAACGTCACTCGAGCTTCCGGCTTGGGTACCTACACCGAGGGCGATTTCCTGGCCCCGCTTTTCTTGGGACGACCTCTTGGTTTGCCGATTTCAATCTGGTGGTGGATCGGGCTCAGCCTAATTCTGGGTTGGATGCTGTTCCGGACGCCATTTGGAAACTGGGTTTTCGCCGCGGGCGGAGATGCGTTAGCCGCACGGAATGTCGGTGTTCCGGTCGCCCGAGTTAAGATCAGCTTATTCATGTTAACCGCGGCATCGGCTACTCTGCTCGCAATCATTCAGGTACTGGACACAGGATCAGCGGATGTCCTGCGTGGCGAACAAAAAGAGCTGGAAGCCATCGCCTCTGCAGTGATCGGAGGCTGTTTATTGAGCGGCGGTTACGGCTCCGTTTACGGAGCGGCAATCGGCGCCCTGATTCTTGGGATGGTACAGGAAGGGATTGTTTTTACCCGTATCAGCACGGACTGGTTCCGGGCTGTCCTCGGCGGAATGCTGCTAGCCGCTGTTCTTTTAAACAATTATTTGCGACATCGCGCGTTGCGCAGCCGCTAACTTCATCAATCTGTATGGACCCGATTATCAAGCTAGAAGGAATTTCGAAGCAATTCGGCAAGGTCAATGCGCTCGAGGATATCTCATTTCAGCTTTTCCCTGGCGAGGTCCATTGCCTTTTAGGTGATAACGGCGCGGGTAAGTCGACTCTGATCAAGATTCTTTCGGGTGTGCATCGTCCAAGCCGAGGAGAGTTTCTCTTCGAAGGGAAACCAGTCCACCTCGATTCGCCCCGCCAAGCCTTGGACATGGGAATCGCAACCGTGTTCCAAGATTTGGCGATGTTATCGTTGATGAGTATTACTCGGAATTTTTTCCTTGGCCGTGAACCGAAAAAGCGCCTGGGCCCGGTTCAATTATTTGATGCGACCTATGCCGCCAGGATCACAGAAGAAGAGTTACGCAAGATTGGCATCAAGATCCGGGATGCGGATCAGCCGGTAGGAACACTTTCCGGCGGCGAACGCCAAGCGGTGGCAATTGCCCGAGCGGTCTATTTCGGGGCGAAGGTACTGATTTTGGACGAGCCAACATCGGCTCTGGGCGTAAAGGAAGCGGCGGTCGTCCTCAAGTACATCGTCCAATCCAAGCTGAAAGGGATCGGTGTGATTTTCATCACCCACAACGTTCATCATGCGTGGGCGGTGGGCGACACTTTCACGGTGCTGAACCGCGGACGCAGCTACGGCACATTCAAAAGGGAAGAAACCCATCGCGAAAACCTGTTGCAGATGATGGCAGGCGGTGAGGAATTGGATGAACTAGCGGTAGAGCTGGATTTGATCTCGAAACGTGACCCAGGGCAGGCCGGCGAGATCGAGCATCGAATGGCAAAGGAGCTGGAGTAGGAGGCAACGTGAAAAGTGAAAGGTTGCCCGGGGCGCCACCACGGTCGTCACCGGTCACTTTTCACCTGTCACCTTTCACTTTTCACATCCCCTTACTCTTCCTCGCCCCCGCGGGTCTGAAAAACGGCCGTGATGCCGTCGAGCTGCAGCGTCTGCCCTGCCGGCGGAGTATAACTAAATCGATAAACGGTATTATTCACGAGGCTGTGCCGGGCGGTATCGTAAACCATGACGTCGGCGATCGTCGTATTTCCTTGGGCCGAATTAACCGGCACGGCAATTAGGCCATTTGTTCCCGTGGCCCGAGCTACCTTGCCACCCAACTTGGTTGCAGCGTGAATGTCGTCGGGAGTCCCATCCCGCTTGGACTGATAAGGAACCGGGTTAGAAAGGACAAAAGTCTTTTCTTTCAACGTTTCAGGCGGGTAATTGGCTTGCTCGGCATCACGTGTGCCCTCATCAACCAGGTGTCCGTTTAACGGATCATGTCCACTCAAGGGATCGGACGAACATCCAGCCATGGCAATCACTGCCAGAAAGAACAGCCTCCTCATATCGGCCGCCATTCTCCAGGGTGGAGCAAATAGAGCAAGCCGATTCCCTGGTCAGCACGAAATAATAGCAAATACAGAATGGCGGGTAGCGCGCCGCAGGATCCGGAGGGGAGCCGCTTTTGGTGGGACGAGGGCCTGCCGCGCCATAGGCTTGGCGGAGGCGGGCTCCCGAACGGTCTGATCGTGTTACCAGCGCGAGGGTGATTTATACCGCATTCGCGATTAGGCCCAAAAACTCGCCGAGCCGGGGATATGAAGGGCCACCATAATATGCGAAGTCACGCTAAAGGCCGCGCGTGTGAAGTTGCTGCGACGGAAGCGCTGGGAGGAACACGCGCTGGGTAATTCGCGGGAGCCGCCTGTTATCACGTTTTCCGGCGGGGATCACAATAGAACAAATCGAGCCGGGTCTTCAGAGCGCGCGCCAAAGCGGGTCCCCTCCAGCCTCATGTGTCACGCCATCACACCAATCTATCCGGCGTAATTGGCAGGTCACGGATCCGCTTGCCAGTTGCGTGGTAAACGGCGTTCGCGATCGCGGCGGGTGCACCCACGATGCCGATTTCGCCAAGGCCCCGAGCGCCGTTGGCGGCCATATTCGGGTCGGGTACATCGAGGAACTCTATTCCGAAGTCTGGAGGAACATCGGTAAAGACAGGGACATGGTACTCTGCCAAATTCGCGTTCACCATCCGCCCGGTTGCCATATCCGGGATCGTCCCCTCCATTAAGGCCATCCCGATCCCGAAAGTTATTCCACCGAGGAGCTGACTCCGGGCTAAGAGCGGGTTCAGGATTTTGCCGACATCATACACACCGACAACTCGAGTAACTCGGACCTCACCTAAATCAGGGTCGACTTTGACTTCTACAAAAATGGCGCCGAAGGAAAAAAACGCGAGCTTCTGGTAGGAATCGCCGGGCTTGGCGCTGCCGTCCGCTTCCAATGTTTGGTTGCCAGTCTTAGCCAGCAGATCGGAAAAGGACAGCGATTGCGATGTGTCTTTGGCGCTGCTGATGCGTCCGTCCGCAATAACGATATCGTTCCGAGCCTGACCGCTCAGCGGGGCAGACGGCCCATCGACCCCTAAAGAAATCAGTTTATCCCGGAGCGCGGCACAAGCCGCTACGACCGCGGGCGCTACGCTGGCCGTCAGCCAGGATCCACCGTTGACAGGCGCTGGCGGAAATTGCGTATCACCGAGTTCGAACTGAACCCGATCCATCGGAACCCCAAGGGTGTCGGCGACGAACTGGGTCATCGCTGTGTAAGTGCCGGTGCCTGCCTCATGGGTCGCGCTCCGCACCACGATAGATCCGTCGTTCGAAAGAATCGCTTTAGCAGCTGCGGGCTGCTGATTCGCAGGGTAAACCGCGGTGGCCATCCCCCAACCCACCATCCTTCCCTCGGGGTCTCGCGTCGAACCCGGTTTTGGATTACGGGACGACCAACCAAACTTGGCCGCGCCCCGGTCATAACATTCACGGAGATGCTTGCTGGACCAGGCCCGCTGATCGAACTCATCTTTCTCCGCGTAATTACGCACTCGAAGCTCGAGCGGATCGAGGTTCAGTTTCACGGCCAACTCATCCATGGCTGATTCGAGCGCAAAGGTTCCAGCCGCTTCTCCCGGAGCGCGCATCGGGCAGGGAGTAGTATAATTGAGATGGACCAGGTGATGGTTGATTTGAACATTGGGACAGGCGTACATCAACCGGGTCAGATTCCCGCACGGCTCGGTGTACTCATAAATCATGGACGAGTGGGTCAACGTCGAGTGCTTCAGCGCCGCTAGCTTGCCATTTTCGTCAGCCGCCAAACCAATGGTTTGAACGGTTCGCGCCCGCTGGCCCATCGAATCGAACATTTGCGGGCGACTCAGTACGAGGCGAACTGGCCGATTGGCAATTCGAGCGGCGGCAGCGGCCACGAGGAAATAACTCCAGCTAAAGCCCTTTGAACCAAAGTGACCTCCAATAAACGGACAGACGATCCTTACGTTTTCAATCGGCAACCCAAAAGCACTGGCAACAACCTTTTGGGTAAGGTCGACTCCTCGAGTTGAAACGTGCAGCGTCAAATGATCGTTTTCGTCCCAAGCGGCTAAAGCTGCCCCCGGCTCGATGGGGTTATGGTTCTCGATCGGGGTTGAGTACGTTTCATTCACCAACCGGACTTGCGGCATATTGGCCCAGACCCAGTCCACATCTCCGCGTTTGTCTTGGAGCTTGATCCTGCCGCCGAACATGCGGGGCTCAATTGCCTGATCCGCCAATCCTAAAAGGTCGGTGCGCAACTCGCCTGGCTGGTAACGGATCCGAACCAGCGCGGCAGCTTCACGCGCTTGCTCAAAGGTCTCTGCAATGACCGCTCCCAAATGTTGTCCCTGAAAATAGACTTGGTCGTCCTGGAAAGGCAGCCGGCTTTCCCCGGGTGTGCCGTTTGCCGAAAGTTCTTCCGGCAGGGCTTGTAATTTTGGCGCGTTCCGGCGAGTCAAAACCGCGATCACACCCGGCGCACGCTCCGCCTCGCTCTGATCGATCTCTATAACAGTTCCGCTCGCGATGGTGCTTTGAATCAGGCAGGCATGAGCCAAGCGATCGACCTTGAAATCCGAAGCATAGAGAGCAATACCGGTAACTTTTAGCTTTCCGTCAACCCTGTGACGTGGAGTTCCTAAGACTGAGGGAGTCTGTGCCATAATCTTATACGGAAGCTACAGCGACGGACAGCGCCCTGATCACACTCTTCCGGGCCAAGTTAAGCTTGTACTGATTGTACCGATAAGCATGTGCGCCTTGTAGCAGCCGGTCAGCAACTCGATCGAAAGGCGCGTGGTCTGGGCTGACCCCTTGGATCAGGGCTTCGGCCTCCGGCTCGCGCCAGGGCTTATGTGCTACCCCGCCCAATGCGATCCGCGCAGAAGTAATCGATCCATTCTCGATCGCTAGGGCTGCAGCCACGCTAACCAAAGCGAAAGCATACAATGACCTGTCTCGCACCTTCAGATAAACAGCGTGTTTGGTATCGGCCATCGGCGGTAAATCCACCGCGGTAATCAGTTCATTGGGCTGAAGCGTGCTATCCAGCTCCGGATGGTCGCCGGGTAGACGATGAAATTCGCCGATCGGTATTACGCGCTCACCGCCAGGGCCGATCACGCGCACCTGGGCGTCCAGGACGGCCAAGGCGACACACATATCGCTCGGGTTAGTGGCAATACATTGGTCGCTTTGTCCGAGGATCGCGTGAATCCGGTTGTACCCGTTGAGCGCACCGCAACCAGAACCCGGTTTTCGCTTATTGCAGGAAGGAAAAGCGGGATCATAAAAGTAAGGACATCGGGTTCGCTGCATCAAATTGCCACCAACGGTTGCCGCGTTGCGTAGCTGCGGGCTGGCGCCCGCCAAGAGTGCCCGGCTGAGAACCGGATACTGGCTCAACACGAGCGAATGCTCAGCTACATCCGAATTCCGAGCGAGCGCGCCGATTCTTAGTCCAGTGCCGTCCGGCCGGGGAGCAATGTCCGCCAAGCCCAATCGACTGATATCAATTAGCGTTTGTGGCTGTTCAACGCCCATCTTCCATAGATCAAGAAGATTAGTACCGCCTGCCAGAAATCGGGCTTTAGGCCGAGTCCGGATCAGATTTAGCGCAGAATCGATATCGTTGGGCCGGACGTAGGCAAAGTTGTTCATATCATTAGCCTCGTCGTAGGCTCGGCATGACAAATGACAGATGACAGGGAATAGATCGGATGCCTCATGCTGCTCATTTTTCTTATCTCCTATTTGTTATTTGTCATTGGTCTGTCATAGCCAGATCAGCTTTGGCCAGCTACCGGGGGTTGTTGGCGAAGCTCTAAGATGGCCGCCACGATATTTGGATAAGCGCCGCACCGGCAAAGGTTGCCGCTCATCCATTCTCGAACTTCGGTTTCGTTAGTCGCGTGTCCTTCGTTTAAACACGCTGCTGCCGAACAAAGTTGCCCGGCTGTACAAAAGCCGCATTGGAACGCATCATGCCGAATAAACGCATCCTGTAATGGGCTGAGCTGGCCGTCCCGAGCGAGCCCTTCGACCGTGGTGATCTCGTCTCCTTCATGCATCACAGCCAGCGTGAGACACGAATTAATCCTGTGTCCGTTAACTAAAACGGTGCATGCCCCGCACTGGCCGTGGTCACATCCTTTCTTAGAGCCGGTCAGGCCAAGAGAGTCGCGCAGGAAATCAAGCAATGTGGTTCGAGCTTCGACTTCGATGGGGTAGGACTTGCCGTTGACCTGCAATGTCGCAGGGACAATGGCTGGCGGAGGCGCTGGCGAACCCGAAGGACTGGGTTTTGGAGGTTCTGCGTTCGTCCCGCCGAGAACTGCGCCCGGTAGAGCCACCGTAACTCCGGCAGATGCAAGCCTGCGCAGAAACGTGCGCCGGCTGGTGGCGGGTAACTTCTTAAGAAGGTCTTCAAGGGCGTCGCAGGAATCAGGAATCGGTTCGTCAGGAGGTTGCACAGACATTATTATCAATAAAGTTCAAATCTCAGCGGGTTGGCGGTTCTATCCTAGCACCGATAAGCAGGTCCTTTCACGCGGCCTGGCCTTGCTTCCCGGGTACATTGGCTTAGACAATCTGCACCGTGGCGCCGGTCCGCTCTATTTCTAAATTATAATGCCGCTCTAGAAAGGCTCCGCCCGGTTGTTTAGGAAATCAAGAGGCTTCAGGGCTTTGTTCTCGTCGTCGAATCCTGATGTGGGTCGATTTTGCGGACAGGTCTCAGGAAGGGATTTTGTCCCGAAGGGACAAAAATCCGGAGCCATCGCGATAGGCCCTACCGGAGTTCGGCTTCACCTCACTCCACGGTCACACTTTTTGCAAGATTGCGCGGCTTGTCGACATCGCAACCGAGCTGGACCGCAAGGTAATAGGCAAACAGTTGGAGGGGAACGACGGTTAGAATGGGCGAAGCAAAGTCCGGGCATTTCGGAATGTAAATGACGTCATCTGCCAGCCGCGCCAGGTCTTTTCGGCCCTCGGTAGCAACAGCGATGACTTTCCCTTTACGCGCTTTGATCTGCTCGAGGGTGTTAATATTTTTTTCAAGAACGGCGTCGTCCGGAGCGATGATAATGGAAGGCACTTCCGGGCGAACCAAAGCAATCACGCCATGCTTTAGCTCGGCGCTGGGGTGTCCTTCCGCGAATCGGTAGCTGATTTCCTTCAGTTTCAACGCCCCCTCGAGCGCGATCGGGTAATTGTATTGCCGGCCAAAGAAGAGGAACCCAGCTGAGTCAGCATACTTTATGGCTAACTCGCGAATCGTGTCAGCCTCTGCAAGAACCTGCCGGACCTTGTCCGGTAAACTCTCCAAGGCCTGGATGGCCTCTATCCCTTGAGCGCTAGACAAATGACGGATCCGGCCTAACAAAAGCGCTAAGAGTGCCAAACAAGTAATCTGGGAAGTAAAAGACTTAGTCGCTGCGACTCCGATCTCCGGGCCGGCATGCATGTAGACCCCGCCATCGCTTTCCCGGGCGATGGTGCTACCGACATTATTACAGATCCCAAGCGTGCGGTGGCCTTTTCGTTTGCTCTCCCGGAGCGCAGCCAAGGTATCGATGGTCTCTCCACTCTGACTGATGGCAAAGACCAAAGTGTCTTTGTTCATTGGCATGTTCCGATAACGGAACTCACTGGCAAACTCACATTCAGTAGGTAGATGTGCCAGGTTTTCTAACAGATACTCACCCACTAGCGCGGTGTGGAACGCCGAACCACAAGCGGTTAACACAATCCGTTCGACCTCACGCAGCTCTCGCGAAGACATGTTCAGGCCGCCGAGCTTTGCGGTCGAATCTTCGGCCGATAAACGCCCCCGCATCGCATCCCGAATCGCGTTGGGCTGCTCAAAAATTTCCTTGAGCATGTAATGCGGGTACTCTCCCAGGTCGGCTTCTTCGCTGGTAAACTCCACTTTGCTGACCTGGAATTTCGCATCCGTACCGGCCAAAGAGGCGATATCAAAATGGTCGCGTTCGACTGTCACCAAGTCGTAATCGTCCAAATAAACAACATCACGAGTGTGTCCGACGATGGCGCTTACATCGCTAACGATAAAGTTTTGTCCCTTGCCGATGCCCAAAATCAAAGGGCTGCCTCGTCGAGCAGCCAAGATCACGTCGGGTACATCCAAGTGGATTAGCGCTAAGCCGTAAGTACCGTTGACCTGCTTGAGAGCTTGGCGCAGCGCCTCCAGCAAGGTCTCTTTCGATCGAGGTCCGGGCAGTCCATCGAAAATGTGCCCGACCAGATGTGCGAGGACTTCGGTGTCCGTTTCGGTGCGAAACTGATGTTTCTGCGCCAAGAGTTGGTCTCGAAGCAATTGAAAATTTTCGATCACTCCGTTGTGGATCAGAGCGAGCTTCCCGGACTGATCGACGTGGGGGTGTGCATTCTCATCGGTCACCGCGCCGTGGGTAGCCCAACGGGTGTGGCCAAGCCCAACAGAACCGCGCGGCGGTTCCTGTTGAATCAATTCTGCCAGACTGCCAATTCGGCCGGCGCATTTGCGGATCTGCATGGCGCCGTTGGCCACCAAAGCGATCCCAGCCGAATCGTATCCTCGGTACTCAAGACGCCTAAGTCCATCCATCAAAATTGGAGTGGCTTCGCCTTGTCCGATGTAACCGATGATTCCGCACATAAGAATAAAAGAAAGTGCATCCTGACAAAGATTCCGGGTACGCGCAAGCCCGCGAGCGGCCCTCGCCTTAGGCTCGAAATAGCAAATAGGAGATAGCAAATAGCAAATGTGATGTCGGTAGGGCGAAAATCTCGGCGCGGACGAGGCTAGCTACCTCCTGTCCCTCAACCGCGCCGGATTTTGAGCCGTGCTTGCGCGTCGCCTCGTCCAGCGTGGCGCGTCCGGCGCCGCCCCAAGGCAAGGCCTCATTTCCCATTTGCTATTTGCTATTTGCTATTTGCTATTTGTCATACCCGAGCTTCGGGCGAGGGTACACGAAGCCATGGATCTATCCTCCCTTAAGAACAAAACTTTAGCGATCGTCATGGGCGGTGGAGCTGGAACCCGCCTTTTTCCTTTAACCAAGGATCGGGCGAAACCGGCTGTGCCACTTGGAGGCAAATACCGATTGGTAGATATCCCCATCAGTAACTGCCTAAACTGCGGGCTTAGCCACATCTATGTGTTGACCCAATTCAACAGTACCTCGCTGCACCGGCACATCCATGCGAGCTATAAGTTCGATAACTTTTCGAACAACTTCGTCGAGATTCTCGCCGCCCAACAGACGCCGGAAGGTTCGCGTTGGTATCAGGGAACAGCCGACGCCGTCCGGCAGAACCTGCGTTATTTCCTGGAAGGCGAATTCGAATACTTCCTGATTTTGAGCGGCGACCAACTTTATCGAATGGATTTTATCGATCTGTTGAAACAGCACATCGATTCCGGCGCGGACATCACCTTAGGCACTACCCCGGTGGATCGAAAAGCGGCTTCCGCCTTCGGCATCATGCACAGTGATTCCAATCGCCGCATTTTCCGGTTTGAAGAAAAGCCGAAAGAGGAGGCGTTGCTCGATGAATTGATGATCCCGACGCCACTGTTAAAAGAGCTGGGGTTAACCGAGGATGCGGAGCTTTATCAGGGCTCGATGGGTATCTACGTGTTCAACCGGGAGAACCTGATCGATGCGCTCAATAACGACATGGACGATTTCGGTAAACACATTTTGCCGCAGGCTCTCACGGCCCGGAAAGTGATGGCCTACATCTTCCAAGGTTATTGGGAAGACATTGGAACGATCGGGGCATTTTTCGAAGCAAACCTCGCCCTGACCGATACGATCCCTCCTTATAATTTTTTCGATCGGTCAGCTCCGATTTATACGCATCCGCGCTTCTTACCTGCCAGCAAGATCAACGCGGCTACCTTGAAACACGCTTTCATCGCTGACGGCTGCATTATTTCAGATGCTCATATCGAGCGGGCGGTCATCGGTCTTCGGAGTGTGATTGAAAACGGCGCCACCATTAGGAACTCTGTGATCATGGGAGCGGACTTCTACGAAGACGATCATCCGAAGCCTACCCCGGACGCACCTCCGCTAGGCATCGGTAAGAACACTGTGATCGACCGCGCGATCATTGATAAGAATGCCCGGATCGGGGATGGAGTCGTCATTACGCCCGACGGAAAAGCGCCCACTGAGGATGGCCCGAACTATTACATTCGTGACGGCGTTGTCGTGATACCTAAGAACGCGGTTATCCCCACCGGGACGTGGATCTAGCCAGCAAGCACGGCTCCGAAACGCATATGCCTTTTGAAAGCCGTGCTGGCTATGGCAGAAGACGCGGAACCGCGCGTTGAATAGGATCCCCCGGTCCAAATTCTCCGAAAAAAGCAGTAGAATACTCCGGCATATACGGATTATTCTACCGCCGTAGCTTGCATTGCCGGCAAATGGCTAACCATTTGCCGGCAATGCAAGCTTTCCAGATTCGGAAAAAAGTGACGGCTGCCAGCGGGTTCGCCGAGCTTGGCCTCTATCAAGAGGCCGTCGAAGAGCTCGAGGACCTTCCCGAATCCACCAGTGACGATATCCCGGTGTTGGCTACTTGGTTACAGGTCTATCAATCGTGGGGGAAATGGTCGGAGGCAGCCGCGGTCGCCGAACGTTTAATCCAAAAAGATCCGGACGAAGCAGATTGGTATATCGCATTAGGTTTTGCCATCCGGCGTGCCCAGAGTCTGGCTGCGGCCGAGGTAATTTTGTCGGCTGCACTCCAGAAATTCCCTGGTAATGCAACCATCCATTTCAATCTAGCTTGTTACTGCTCCCAACTCGGTGAATTAGACAAAGCCCGGTCATTTTTGGAAAAAGCCATTACGATCGACGAGAACTTCAGAAAAGTTGCGTTAACTGACCCGGACCTTAGAGCGCTGCGGGAATAGGGAAGCGGAAAGGTAGGGCGAAGATCTCGGCGCGCCGCTGATGCGCCATACAGATTAGGCGTGTTCGCGCCGGATTTGAGCCGTCGTGGAGCGGCTCATCGCGCTAAATACAGGACCTATGAGAATCTGGACAAATCATCGAACCGAGGTTCCGGATCAGGGATAATTTTCGACCCCGCTCGTCACGAAACCGCCACGCGACATAGGGCTCAAATCCGACGCGGTCTAACGGTTTGTAGATGGCGCATCAGCGGCGCGCCGAGATCTTCGCCCTACCTTCGCGGCTTTGCGTGAGATTTCCTCTTTCCTCTCAGGCTAGGCGCCGCCTGAAAAGCCAGGTGGCCAAGGTTAGCGTAAATACCGCGATGATCGCCATCGGCCAGGTATTATTCAGAATCTCCAGCGGAGGCATGTCTTTCAGAAAGACGCCTTTAATGACTACCATGATATAGCGCAACGGATTCGCGTAGGTAAACGGCTGTAACCAATCCGGCATGTTTTCGATTGGCGCGGCGTACCCCGAGAGAAGCGTTGCCGGCAACAGCGTCGTCATTATTCCTAACATGGCTTGCTGCTGGGTTACGGCGATGGACGAGATACTCAATCCGATGCCAATCATCGCAATAATGAACACGGTGAGACTGAGGTATAAGAACGGGACTGAGCCATGGAACGGAATCCGGAAAATGAAAACCGTGATCAGAATGAAGATCGTCACCTCAATCAAGGCTAGAATCAGCGCCGGGATACTCTTGCCGGCCATGATTTCCAAGGGTCGCATCGGCGACACCAGCAATTGTTCGAACGTTCCCATCTCTCGTTCCCGAGCGACTGACATAGCCGTCACATTCAAGCAGATTTGCAACGTGATCATCACCGCCAGCGATGGCAGGGTGAACCAAATATAATCCAGATTCGGGTTAAACCACGTTCGTTCCACTAGCTGCACATTGGGAGCGCGGTTGTCAGTGTTCGTTTGTTCACTGACAAATTGGTTCACGATCTGGCTCACATAACCCTGGGCAATTTGCGCCGAGTTGGATTTGCGGCCGTCGGCGATCATCTGTAAAGGCGCCCTATGCTCCTCGGAAAACTTGCGGGAGAAGTCCGGGAGAAAATTAATCGCCAGCATCACCCGCTGGTCATCGATCATCTCCTGCAGTTCCTGACGCGAGTGCGCGAATTCCACATGTCCAAAATTCGGAGAAGCGCAAAGTCGCTCGATCAACTCATTCGCGACCTGTCCATAGTCCTGGTTCCAAATGCCCAGCGTCACGTGCTTGACCTCAAGCGTGCCGGTAAACGAAAATAAAAAAAGCTGTAAAATCGGCGGCATAATCAACGCCACCCGGTTTCGCGGATCGCGCAAGACCGCTAATACTTCCTTCCGGATCAGGGTGAGAATTCTCAGCCACATAAACTACCTCCCTACTAGTATAAAAACAGACTTGAACCGCAGCCCCGAAATTCTCCGGGGTAAAAATGGACACAGATTTACGCAGATAAAAGAAAGGAACCGCGAATGGACGCGAATAAGAACAAATTGACCACAGAGGCACAGAGAACCCAGAGACTTTTAGAACCTTCCCTGTAAGTCTCACTCCGTGGTCTCTGTGTCTCTGTGGTGAATCTTGGCTTTTGTTCGTGTCCATTGGCGGTTGGTTTTTATCTGCGTCAATCTGCGTTCATTCTTACCCCGGAGAATTTCGGGGCTGCGGTTACGTTCTGTGGGTTTTAGGCTAAACGTTTACGAGTAACTCGGGCGGTTAATACGAAAAAGAGTGTCGCAAATCCTGCTAAAACCACGGAGTTAAATGCAACAATTCGCCAGACGTCGCCGGCCAGAAAGATCGTTTGTAACGCCTGAACAAAATAGCGGGCCGGAAATAGCCAAGTGAGGAACTGGATAATCTTCGGCATACTGGAGATCTCGAACAAGAAACCGGACAGTTGGAAACCCGGCAGGAATCCGAGAATGATCGCAAACTGACCGGCCACAAACTGACTCTTAGAAAGTGTCGATACCCAAAGACCGATGCCTAAGCCGCATGCCAGGAATAGCGATGTGACCAAGAACAACGAAATGATTGATCCACGTAACGGTGTATGAAACACGAAGACCGCTACGACCGTGCAGAAGAGCATCGAACCCAGGCCAAGTAAGAAATATGGAATCAATTTTCCCAGGACTAGTTCTTGAATCGCCACCGGGGTCGCCATCATCGCTTCCATGGTTCCTCGTTCCCATTCTCGGGCCACCACCAGTGCCGTTAACAAAGTGCCGATCATGGTCATGATGATCGCGATCGAGCCCGGAACCAGGTAGTTCTTGCTTTCGAGAGAAGGATTGAACCAATTTCGGGTCTCCATATCGATCATGCTATTAACGGGCGCCCCCGTTTCCATGCCGCGTTGTTGTAGCCAGAGCGTGACGACCGCTTCCAGATAAGCCTCAGCAAAGGCCGCCGTATTTGGCTCGCTTCCATCCCCAATTATCTGTAGCGGCGCCGAACCGTCTTTGGAACGAAGGCGCCGCGAAAAATCGATTGGAACCACTAAGAGCGCCCTTATCCTTCCCGCCACCATTTCGCGTTCGAGGAAACCGCGATCGAAACTCGCCGTGACATTTAGATATTTCGAGTTCCGCAAGGTAACCAGGAGATTCTCCGATTCCGGCGTTCTTTCTTCAAGCGCCACACCCACTCGGACTCGCGTCGAATCTAAGGAAACCGCATATCCAAAAAGAAACAGCAACATGATCGGCAGAATAAAGGCGATCAAGATACTGCTCGGGTCATTGACGACCTGTATCAGTTCCTTGCGTACCAGTGCCCCCAACCGCCTCAAACTGAACCGCCGATTCTTAGTAGTCATGTCCACACCTCCGAATAGCCGCCGGCAAGCCGATACCCAAAGATCAACCGCAGATGAACGCGGATAGACGCAAATGAAGGACTAACCGCGAATGGACACGAATGTACGCGAATAAAGATTGCATCCACCTCACGAGCACGGCATCTACAGGGTTTATTTAAATCACCTTTAGTGAGCTTGCTCTGTGTACTCTGTGCCTCCGTGGTGTGATTTTGGTTTTCATTCGCGCCCATTCGCGTCTATTCGCGGTTAGTCTTTTATCTGCGTTAATCTGCGTCCATCTGCGGTTCGCCTGTATGCCTTTCGTGTCCATGTGCGGTTAGGGTTTGTGTCCATTGGCGGTGTCGAAACGTTGAATGATTCGGATGAAAGTCTCTTCCATGGTGGGATCGGGCAGGTCAGCGGCACGGACACCGCGCTTCAGGGCGTCAGGGGTATCGAGAGCAATGAGCTTCCCACGATAGACTAAGCCGATCCGGTCGCAGTACTCGGCTTCGTCCATGAAATGGGTTGTCACCATGACGGTTACGCCTTTGTCGACTAGACCGTTGATATGCAACCAGAACTGGCGCCGGGTAATGGGGTCGACTCCCGAAGTCGGTTCATCAAGGAACAATACGTCCGGCTCATGCATCAAGGCGCAGGCCATGGCTAAACGTTGCTTGTAGCCTAACGGCAATTGTCCCGATGAGTTGCCCAAAAAATTCTCCAAACCAAATGCATGGATCATCCGATCGATGGCCGCGCTTCTCCGTTTGCCTTGCAACCCGTAGACGCCCGAGAAAAAATCGAGATTCTGCTGCACCGTTAGGTCGCCATAGAGCGAGAATTTCTGCGCCATGTAGCCGATCCGGTTCCGAGCCGCGCTTCCCGATTTCCGAAAGTCAATTCCGGCGATTCGAGCCGTCCCGGAAGAGGGCTTTAACAGCCCACATAACATTTTAAAGGTAGTCGATTTACCGGCCCCGTTAGGTCCAAGCAGACCGAAGATCTCACTTCGATTGACAGAAAAGCTAACACGATCCGTGGCCACAAAGTTGCCAAAGCGTTTGGTTAAATCGTGCGCATCGATCACAGTGCCGCCGTCGTGCTCCCGATGCGGCATGGTACCAGCCACAAGCGATTCTTTCTTAGGTAAACCACCGAGCGTATCGACAAACGCATCCTCAAAACGTGGCGCTACGGGGAGCAAGCGCCGATCATCCGCGAATCGTTCAACGCCTTCCTGAGGGCTGCCTTCCTTCAGCACAAGGCGGATATGGTCCCCTTGGACAACGCCATCCACGACCTCCGGTGAGAGTAAAGCTTCTGCCAAGACCTTCCGTCGATTGTTAGCGACGCGTAATTGAAAAGTCCGGGAACGTACCCGGTCGGTTAGTTCTTTCGGCGGTCCATCGAAGATTTTCTTGCCTTCATGTAGAAGGATCACAGCATCACAGAGCTCGACCTCATCCAGGTAGGCGGTACTCCAGATCACCCCGATCCCCTCTCCAACTAACTCTTGGACCATTTTCCATAGATCTCGCCTGGAGATCGGATCGACACCGACACTTGGTTCGTCGAGTAACAAGAGCTCGGGCTTGCTCACGAGCGCGCAGGCTAGACCGAGCTTTTGCTTCATCCCCCCTGACAAAGCGCCCGCTTTCCGTTCCTGGAAACGTTTCAGATCAGTAAAATTAAGCAAGCGCTCAAAACTTACCTCTCTCTCCTCGCCAATGACCCCGCGCAACTCCGCGTAGAGCAGGAGGTTCTGGATCACGCTCAGATCTTCATAGAGACCAAACCGTTGAGGCATATACCCAATCCGGGACCTGATTTCTTCCGGTTGAGTTGTGGGATCAAAGCCAAGGACGCGGATATTGCCCGCCGTCGGTAATAGCAAACCTGCTAGTAGCCGCATCAGCGTAGTCTTTCCTGCACCGTCAGGTCCCGCTAGACCCGTGATATCGCCACCTTTCACCTGCGTATCGAGATGATCCAAAGCCGGAGGAACCCCTTCCTTAAAGGATTTAACGAGTCCCGAAGTCTCGACGAGCCAGCGACCATTGCCATCACCGTTCTCCGACTTCGCCCCATCGTCTGAGACTCGGGAGGCTACGTCGGACAAGCCACCGTTCCCGGCGTTCGCGGCGTTCCCGGCGCTGACGGCGTTAACTCCGGGTCTGCTCTGGTTCGTGGTGTTCATCAACCATTCGCAGGGTTACCGGCATTCCTTGCCGGAGATAACGATCCGGTTTAGCGATGATGACTCGGAGCCGATAAACCAGGTCCGTCCGCAGTTCCCGAGTCTCGACGTTCTTAGGGGTAAACTCCGCTACCGGAGAAATAAATCCGATTTGCCCAACGTACGGGTGATTCGGGTCGGTGTCATTGTATACCAACGCCCTCATGCCGGGGTAAACGCGGCCAAGATCACGTTCGCCGACATACGTCCGAACCCAGACCGGCTCGTTTTGACAAATAGAATAGATAACCGAACTGGTGGAGACGATCGTGCCCGGTTCCACCGCCCGGGTAATTATAACGCCATCCACGGGCGCGAAAAGCTGGCAGTCAGCTAGGTTCTGTTGAGCAGTCGCCAGGTTAGCTTTGGCGTTGTCGAGTTGCGCTTTAGCGCTGTCGATATCTTCAACTCGATTACCGGCTAGCTCCAGGTTTAGGTTAGCTTGAGCGAGATCGACCTGTCCCTTGAGCGAATCACGCGACGCCAGGGCATTATCATAATCGGACTTTGAAATGACGTGGCTTTGCTGCAAAGAGTCTTGCCGTTCAAAATATCGGAGGGCGTTCTGATAATTGGCTTTGGCTTGAGCGAGTTGCGCCTTGGCTTGCTCGATTTCCTCCGGCCGATATCCATTCACCATTTTGGTGGAGTTAGCCTGCGCTTGGGCTACCTGAGCTTCCGCCAAACGCACCTGGTCCTGATAAGGAACGTCATCCAACGTCGCGATCAGGTCTCCGGCGTGGACTACATCGCCTTCCTCGAGTTTCATCTCTTTGACTCGCCCCGTAACCCGAAACCCGACGTTAGCCTGGCGGATATCGATGTTCCCCTGTAGCGTCAAAATACGTTGAGGGGTCGCCGTAAGCTGCTGGTAAACAAACCACCCAGCAATGGAAAGCACAGCAACGACTCCTATAACAATCACTAACCGTTTCCTCATTTTCTACCTCCCCGTTTTGTGGAGTGTGCCTCGCTCTTGTCCTCCGACCTGTCCGACGACTTGTCCGACGAAGCCTTGGCGAAGTCGGAACCTTTAGCGAAGGGGGATGCGAGGCCGACTGGCTTCAGCAAATCTAGCTGTTCGTCGAGCGCCGCTTTGATTTCAGCATACTCTTGCTCTGTATACCCGGTTAAGTTAAGGCGGCGCCGAATGGTCTCGCGGCCGGAAAGAAAAATCAGAATCTGACCGACGATCATCTGCGCTCGCAGGATCACGGCGCGGTCGTCGGCTTTCCGATTTAGAACGATCGCTAGTAGGACCGAGATGGTCTCGTGAACATGGCGGATTACTCGCTCGTAAATCAGGTCGAAAGCCTTGGTCGGCTGCATCTGCTCCCGGATTATGATCCGGCCAAAAGAGCGATTGGTCTGCTGGCGCAATAGGACTTCCAGCATTTGTTCCAAAAGCCTTTTCAAGAGATTTAGCGCCTCACTCCGGTCAATATCGTTTGCAGCCAACTTTGACCTGATCTCGGCAACCACGGATTGAATCGTTGGCGCGTGAACCGAGAAGAAATGTTCAACGGTAGCGAGATAAAGTCCTTCTTTGCCGCCGAAATAGTATGGGATAGCAGCTTGATTAACGCCGGCGCGTTCCGCGAGCTGGCGGGTGGTGGCGCCTTCCAAATTATAGGTGCCGAAGATGTCAGCAGCAGCGTCTAAGAGACGAGCACGGGCACCGAGGTCTGGGGCAATGGAGAGAGACTTAGTCACGAGAAAGGTTACCTAATCAAATGATTAAATCAAATGAATGATTCGATTGATTGAACCGCTGAATCTTGGTAGCGATTTCCAACTGCGGCTATACAGTTGACCACATTAGAATTCTGGTCAAATGTTAAAAAAGCACTTTGACTCCTAGTCCGTCTTCAACAGCTAATAAACGGTTATTACGCGCTCAACGCATCCTCGATGCCGCTGCTCAGCTCCTCGAGCGCTGGGGTTATAGCCGTGTCACCATCGATGACATCGCCAGACATGCCGGTATCGGCAAAGGGACCATTTACCTGCACTGGCCAAACCGAGAGGCCCTTTTCATGGCCGTGTTACAACGCGAACTACTGCAGTTTATCAATGACCTGGCGCCGACTTTGGGAAATAATCCGGAAGAGTTGTTGCTGCATCGGTTGGTCCGCCATTTCTGGTTGGCGGCGCATCGGCGCCCCCTCATCCGAGCCGTTTTTGTCCAGGACTTGGAAACCCTGGGTCGCCTGACCACCGCCGGAGATCCCGCATTCATAGCCCAGCAATACGAAGCCTTCGAAGCGTATGTAGAATTGCTGAAACAGTCCCGCCTGCTTCGAGCGGATATAACCGCGAGGGAGGTCATGTACGTCTATCGAGCCACTATTACAGGCTTCTTTCTGGCCGAGAACCTCATCCCGGCAGACTACCAACCAGACGCGGAACGCAAAGCCGACCTACTAGCTGCAACCTTTCAACGCACTTTCGAAATTCCGGAGCCTCCACCCCGAGCCGCCATTAAAGCCATCGCGCCGGAAATAGTTAAGATCATTCAAAGAATTGCCGAGGCTAAGAAGGCGATGGTTGAGGGGGGAGTAAGCAGTAAGGAGTAAGCAGTAAGCAGTAAGCGGTGCAGGAGCCAGGAGCTAGAATCTAGGAGCTAGGAGGGCGCGCGAAGGGGCGACGGCCGAATATGTAAACCTGAGGCCGAACGGCTGGAATCTAGAATTAGAGCTTTTGGTCCGCCGGTTGAATCGCTAGCCTGAGGCCGATTCCGATTGATCTATGTCTCGCGGCCAAGCCCAAAGGTTGGGACCTTCGATGAACCTGCTCGGGGCATCCAGGTTCATCGTCTCATCGCTAATTTTTATTTTTTGCTCACTCATTCATGTTCAGGCGGCTACTTTTGCGCGAGACGCTGAAACCGAGCTCTGGGTTGATCCACCTGGATCGCCTGACGGAAGCGGCATCTTCAGCTTTGCTCAATTCGCGGATTCGTCGGTGGGAGAGGATTTTGATTTCGGTGGTAGTCTAAAATTGGATGGAAAAGTATATCGACAGGAGGAACCCTCGGATCAGAAAAGCAATGCTAAGATTGCGATTGAAGGAGACCTCGAGGGTGAACAACTGGAAGTCACGGCATCTGGGTTAGCTGACTCGCAAAAGAAGGAGCACGACCTCAGCGGCACCTACCGAAAGCTCTCGGACACGGAGTTGCAGCAGCGAGCACAGCAGCGCTACAACGCGGCAGACGCGTGGCTGAACGAAATCTACCGGCAAGCAAAGGCAAAGCTGTCGGGCGGCGCTTTTTCAGATCTGAAGAAGCGTGAGGCCGATTGGATCACGTACCGCGACGAGTATGCGGAACGGAGCGCTGGACTCAACGCCAGATCGGAGGGCTTGCCGGAGGAGATTGTTCGGTTGCAAACTCTTCGGGACCTGACGATGTCCAGGGTCGGGTTCATTCGCCGCTTACTCGACGATAGCTTACCAACCGGCATTAGCGCGGTGTACCACGATGGATACGGTGGCGAATTGGATCTGGAGAAGGACAACAAAGGGGTCAAATTTCGCTTAGGTGTCGTTCGCGGTCCAACCGCGAGCAACGGCGATGCAAGCGGCCGGGTCGTCTTGAGAAATGGAATCGGCACTTATCGGGATCCGCAGCCGGAGGAAGGCGAGAAGCCGGCAGAAATCACGTTTCACATCTTGGATGATCGACGCGTTGAAATCAAAGCGCGTAATGACGGCTATTTGCACGGAGCTAACGCCTACTTTGATGGTGTTTACTTCAAATCTGGTCCACTGACCGAGTCAATCGCACTGGATTGAAGGAGCAGAATTAGTGTGGGAGCTAGGCGCCGGGGCGGCCCATATTTGGTGGGGCAAGGCTCCTGAGCAGCCAGATGATTCGAGCAAGGGTAAGAGGCAAGAACGCCCGTGATCGATGAGCAAGGCCTCCAGACGCGCCGAGCCATGGCCCACGACTCACCCACGGCTCGGCGCGTTTAATGGCCTAATTGCGCAACTTAACGCGGATGACCATCCACTTCGCTACCCCGATGTGGCCATTCGGGAGCCTCGCCCCACCAAAATATGGCCAATCCTAGCTC
>JAFAIO010000493.1 GCA_019236675.1 Verrucomicrobiota bacterium | reverse complement strand
TTGGGTTCGCTGTGCAGCTGTGGTACCTACGCTTCCCCGGACGTTTGCTCGCTCCAGATGAAACGCCTTACTCGCCGATTCTTGCAATGTCGGCCGCACAATTGAAGGTACCTACCGGAATCTGGACTTTCTACGCGGACCGCGATCAAACACGGCGTGAACACTTAGCGGAATTACAGGAGCAATTTGGTTACCAGACCTTCACGCGCGCCCACTACCGACAATTTGCGTCGGAGCTTGCCGCACTTGCCGATCAGACGCATCAAGGCATGCTATTGGCCCAACGGTTCGTTGAAGGTCTCCGAAAAGCGAAGATCATCATCCCCGGATTGCCGGTAGTGGAACGCTTATGTGCCGAGGTTATCACACTGGCGCAGCGTCGCCTCTACCGGCGGCTTACCGCTTCGCTCGGTAGCGGCCAAAGAGATAAACTCGAAGCACTTCTTCAGCTACGAGAAGGTACCAGGCAAACCGTCCTCGCCTGGCTCCGCCAACCAGCCGGAACTCCCTCGCCGCGAAATCTGTTGGATCACATTGCTAGACTGCAGGCGTTACGTCAGATCGGTGTGTCCGATGAAATTGGCCGGGTGGTTCACCAAAATCATCTCCTTCGGATTGCTCGCGAAGGCGCCCAAACCACCGTTTATCATTTGAAGGACTTTGAGGTCGAACGGCGTCATGCCACGTTGGTTGCGATCTTGCTGGATACCCAATCTACGCTGATCGATGAGATCCTCGATATGCATGATCGAATGATCGGGAGCGCTTTTGCGAAAGCAAAGCGTTCCTATGAAACGTCGATTGATGAGTCCCTTTTGGCGCATCTGTCGCCTGTAGGCTGGGAGCACATTAATCTGACCGGAGACTACATCTGGCATGCCAATAAACGGGTCGCCAAAGGGCGCTTTCGCCCGCTACGAAGACCCCAGGACTCGATCTCACGCTTATTTACGGCCAATTCTGAAGCCTAGCGTGCTTTATATTCCGTTTCGTGCGCGCACCCCTAATCCGCCTCCGCAAGGCCTACTGCGCGACAGGTTCTGTGTAATCTGCGGATAAATAAATCTCGGCTCTTATCTGTGGTTGAGACTTCCGTTCTTACTTCGAAGCGGACGTTGAGCCTTTTTCTTGGGACGCGCGGTGCTAGCTCGTTGTACTAACGTGGGGACAACCGTGTAGGTACGGGCGCCGCGCGAGCCGGAACGGATTTCTTCGAGCAGACATTGGACGCCGAGCTTACCAATCCTCGGGAAATCCTGTCGAATGGTGGTGAGCGGCGGCAAGAAATAACCCGATTCGGGAATATCATCGAACCCGACAACCGAAATGTCGTGCGGGACAGAGATACCGGCTTCGTGAAAAGCGCGAATTGCTCCCAGCGCCATCTGATCGTTTGCCACGACCAAAGCGGTGAATTCGCCCCAATGATTCTTTATCAGAGTCTGAGCTGCCTGGAATCCGCTTAAAGGTGACCAGTCCCCTTCTACACAGGGCCCGGGAATCAGGCGCGCTTCCTTCAAAGCGGAAAGCCATCCCTGGTAACGCAAACGGCCTGGTCTCCAGGAAGGCGACGCGCGAATACAAGCGATTTGCCGGTGCCCGAGATTGATCAGATGCTCGGTGGCGATCCGGGAACCGCTCTTCTGTTGTACCATCACAGCGGGCGTCTTGAAATTCAGGTCTGAATCCATTGCGACTACCGGGATGTTCTGGCAAAGACTATGCAAAACGCTCAGGTCCAGCTCCAGCGGCAGATAGATCAAGATGCCGGCCACCCGATGCGCACAAAGCTCGTTCACTGCCCGGGAAATCTCATTGATATTTGGGTCGACCACGCCGGTGAACATGACCCTGTAACCTGCCTGCTTGGCTGATTCCTCGACGTTAACCATGGTCTGGGACGGTCCATAAAGGCCAATCCCGAAACTGACATGCCCAAGAACCGTGGAACGCCGGCTGACAAGATGGCGGGCGGTCATGTTCGGCCGGTAACCGAGCTGCTCGATGACTCGTAAAACCCGTGTCCGGGTGGCTTCAGCGACTTCGGGCATCTCGTTGATCACCCTCGAGACGGTTTGATACGAAACGCCGCACCGGGCCGCGACGTCGGTCATGGTTACTTCCCGCTTATGAACGGTTCGAGACGTTAGAGACATTATCGAAAATGCAAAACGGACTATTTGCTGAAGAAATCGGTAATGTCGAAGAAAACTGCACGCTGCTTCCCATTCTGATCTGTGATTTCCATGCGGTCATAGACGCGGCCTTTTTGGTTGAGGAGCATTTGGCGTTTCAGGAACCAGGAACCGAAATTTTGCGATAAATAACGGTGTTCGGCGGCGATCCCGTCTTCTTCGTGCTTGGCTCCGCGGATAACAACGGCCGATGCGACAGAACTGCCATCCCCGCCAGCGAATTGCACAGGCCCGGCGAAAAGAGGCGAACCATTCATGATGAAGAAAAAGCTCAGAAATCCTAGCGTCTTCAAAGCGCTAGTATACTACGGCGCATCAAGAAGCTTCAAGGAGCATGGATCGGCGTATGGGCGTGTGGGCGAAAGGGGGGCGAAGCGCAGTAGCCGCGTCACCGGTGCTCTTCTCCGATTTATCGGCTATCGGCTATTGGCTATCCGCCGAGCGAGCCTCGGGCGAGCTCGGTGCGCTCTGGGCAACCTGCTCGATATGTTTCCGAAAATCGGGATCTTCCCCTTCCAAAAGCTCTGGCAGAGCTTTTCGGAAGTCGGGGCGCAAGCACCATTCCCGCATATAATCTTCCCACGAGGACCAGAGGCGTTTGGTCTGTTTGTCCATGTGTTCCTCGTAAACCAGGATGTACGCTCGCTCGAAGATCGATACCAGGATCCCGAAAAGCGCGAGCCGCCTTTCTCGCTGTTCTTCGCTAAGCTCGCGCACGGGCGCCTTTTTGCTCAAAAGCTGAAGATCCGCGTTATCGAGCACTAATTTGAGAAAATTCGTGTATTCGTCCGAGAGACGCTGGTAAAGCTCTTCCTGGTCAGCGATTCGTTCTTTGCGGCGTTCAAAAACGAATACCAGGATTGCGAATGGCAGGGCAAAAGTCTCAACGAGGTAGAACGAGAACTCGACCACGTTCATCCAACTCATCAACCGAACTCGCCTGAAGCTCGTTCGATGACAAATGACAAATCACAAATGACAGATTTGGAGCAGACGCTGGGGCGAAGGCAGACATTTGTCGTCTGTCATCTGCCATTTGTCAGGCGCGAACGAACCTAAGGCGAGTTTGCGCTATTGTTTCCCGTTGATCGCATCGTCGAAAATCTTTAGATCTTTCTCGACGATGTTTGGTGATAGGCGCTGATACTGGAGGCCGAGGTAACCGGGCTGGAGGCCGCCCTCGGGCTGCAAATCGGACCCTCCTAAGCCGATACCGACGCCGCCATTGAAAAGCTTAATCTGTTGCGGCTGGTCTTTCTTGGCCGCCTCAGCCTGTTTCTTTTCCTCGACGGCTTTGTTGATTTCTTTCTGAGCGGAGTGGACCGCGTTGGCCCGGCTTGAATCTTCAAGGAAGCTCGGCTTTTCCCCAATGACCGTGAGGGCCGGTAGCTCGATCGATTTCGCCAAGGTCTTCGAGTATTTATCGCGATCGGCCGGCTTCAATTCATCGTACGAAAGCGCGGTATCGCCTTCATCGCTTCGAATCAACATGGCCGATGCGTTCCGGGTAAGAACCTCAGCGTGATGGTACACCTTGCCGCTGGCTGTCGTAATGTCGTCGGCCTGAGCTTGGCGCATTAAGCCTGGCTCGAAGGCGAAGAGCAGGGCACACAAGCAGGAAAGGGCATTTCCGGACAGCAGACCCCCTCTCCAGTTTAGATGACGAAACTGTGAATACACGAGGGTCGTTTTTGTGTGATCCAGGACTAACCCATCGCCGAGAGATCGCAGCGCGTACCGGGAAAACATCACGTGTACGGATAGATGACAACCCGACTCTGCGCGAGTCGTTTTTTTCGGTTGCAATGCCTACTTAATTAGTAGAGTTCATGCAATCGCGCCTATGTCCGCCACTACCATTGACGTTTCCGCTTCCTCCGAGCAACTGGCCAACTCCCCTCGCCCCAACGCGCATCGGATCGCGTCGGACGAAGAAGCCCTGACCGTTGCTCGTCAGCTTTCCCGCGAGTTTGCAGACGGTGCCTCGAAGCGCGACCAGGAACGGATCCTGCCTAAGGCGGAGCTGGACGCTTTTTCGGGAAGCGGCCTTTGGGCGTTGAGTATACCCAAGAGTTACGGAGGAGCCGGAGTCCAACATGAAACATTGGTGGAGATGTTTCGGATCATGGCCGCGGGCGACCCTTCCATCGCTCAGATCGCACACAATCATTATTGTGTCGTTGACGCCATTCGGCTGGATGGATCCGCTGACCAAAAATCGCACTATTTCAACGAGGTCCTAAACGGGAAACGATTCGGGAACGCTTTTTCCGAGGCGGGCACAAAGAATGTCACTGATTTTCAAACCCGAATCGAACCGCAAGATGACGGGTTCGCGATTAATGGGAAGAAGTTCTACTCAACCGGGGCGCTTTTCGCTGACTACATCCCTACTGGTGCGGTGAATGAGGAGAAAAAAGGGTTCCTGGTCATCATCCCACGGGGGACGCCGGGTTTGACGGTGATCGATGATTGGTCCGGGTTCGGACAACGCACCACCGCGAGCGGTTCGGTCGTCCTCGAAAAGGTGCAAGTTAAAGCGGAATGGGTGATCCCTGGTTACAAGGCTTTTGATCGCCCAACTCTAACCGGCCCCTTATCCCAAATCATTCAAGCCGCGATCGATGCGGGCATCGCGCATGCGGCTTTGGAAGAAACCGTGCGTTTTGTACGCGAGAAATCGAGGCCCTGGATCGATAGCAAAGTTGAACGTGCGAGCGAGGATCCCTTGACCATCGCCCAAATCGGTGACCTGGCGATTCGGGTACACGCTGCGGAAGCGCTGCTGGCGCGGGCGGCCCGAAAATTCGATCTGGCGGATCCGGAACCGACCGAGGGAGGTGTCGCCGAAGTGGCGGTTGCGGTCAACGAAGCCAAAGTGCTTACCACGGAGGCAGCACTTTTAGCCACCAACAAGCTATTCGAGTTAGCCGGCACTCAATCGACCCTTTCCCAACACGGGCTAGATCGGCACTGGCGAAATGCGCGTACGCATACGCTCCATGACCCGGTGCGTTGGAAATATTACGGTGTGGGTAATTACTATCTTAATCAAGTGTTGCCACCGCGACATCCTTGGAACTAGGCGGACGCGCCTTGGGCTCGTCCGCATGAAAGATGACAAATGACAGATATGGAGCAGGCTGATCGCGAAATTTGTAGTTTGTCATCTGTTCCGGCAGACGCCGGATCGCTGGGTAGGCCTAAGACACATCCGGATTGTATATGACGTCGGATTCCCATTTGTCATCTGTCATCAATCATCTGTCATCCGGACGAGCTTCGGGCGAGTCCGCTGTCCCCCGAATCCGCTCGGATGCGCATGCGATCCAGATTGCGCAGTGGTTAGCGGATAGTTTTGCGGAAGAATCTGCTAAACGCGACCGGGAACGACTGCTGCCCCACCGCGAGATCGATGCTTTTTCTCGATCAGGTCTTTGGGGAATCACCGTGCCACGAGCCTACGGCGGAGCGGACGTATCGGCTTCGACCTTAGCCGAGGTTGTCAGCCTGATTTCCGAAGGCGATTCATCCATCGGACAGATCCCGCAGAACCATTATTTCATGGTAGAGGTCGTCCGCTGGAACGGAAGCGAGGAGCAGAAACGATTCTTCTTCGAAAGGGTCTTGCAGGGAGCCCGGTTTGGTAATGCACTTTCCGAGCGACGAAGCAAGACCGTTGCCGAATATCAGACGCAAATCCACCCAGCAGAAGGCGGCTATATTCTGCGCGGCGAAAAATTCTATTCAACCGGCGCCCTGTTTGCCGATTGGATCGTGGTCGTCGCTAAGGACCCGGAAGAGTATCTGCGAGTTGCCTTTGTGCCGAAAGATACGCCCGGTCTCGAAGTTATTGACGACTGGGATAGCTTCGGGCAACGCACCACCGGTAGCGGCACCACGGTTCTGCGTGATGTATTTGTTCCGTCCGAGTTTGTGATGCCCTATCAAAAGTCTTTTGACGAACCGTCGCCTCTAGGGCCTTTGGCGCAAATCATCCACGCCGCGGTTGAACTCGGTCTAGCCCGGGCCGCCATCAAGGAAACGGTTTCTTGGATTCGCAACCGGTCCCGGCCTTGGATCGATAGCGGCCGCGAAACGGCAGCAGAAGACCCGCTGACTATCTATCAGATCGGAGAGCTGCACATCACATTGCATGCGGCGGAAGCGGTTTTATTTCGGGCCGGGAAAGCCGTTGATCGGGTAATCGCTGAACCTAACCCAAATACATTAGCGGCGGCGTCGGTCGCAGTAGCGGAAGCAAAGGTATTAACTACTGAAGTCGCATTAGCTGCTACTAACAAGTTGTTCGAGCTGGGCGGGACCCAATCGACTCTATCTGCTTGGAACCTTGACCGTTATTGGCGCAACGCCCGGACTCATACCTTGCATGATCCGGTCCGATGGAAGCCATTCATCATCGGGAACTTTGTCCTCAATGAAATCCTACCTCCCAGACATGGAGCCATTTAACGCCGTGATCGCCGGGATCGTCGGGAACAGTCAAGGGAACGCGGTGTTGCGAAATCCACAAAGTCGGCCTCGCTACCTGTCGCGCCGTAGGCCTGGCGAAGGCGGAACCGAGGCGCGCTCCACGGGATGTTCCCGGCGCTCACGGCGTTCCCGGCGATGCCGGCGTTCTAATTATGCCTAGAGAAATCCGCCTCAACGCTTTCGACATGAACTGTGTCGGCCACCAATCGCCTGGGCTTTGGCGGCATCCGCGAGATTTATCTTCTACTTACAAAGATCTCGAGTACTGGACCGAGCTGGCTCAGATACTCGAACGCGGGAAGTTCGATGGCTTGTTTATCGCCGATGTTTTGGGTGTGTACGATGTTTATCATGGGACGGCTGAACACGCGATCCGGCATGCGACTCAGATTCCGTTAAATGATCCGCTTTTAGTGGTGCCGGCGATGGCGCAGGTAACCAAGGACCTAGGATTCGGAGTTACCTGCTCGTTGACGTATGAGCACCCTTACCCTTTCGCCAGGCGGATGTCGACCCTGGACCATCTTACCAAGGGCCGAGCAGGGTGGAACATTGTCTCCTCGTATCTAGACAGCGCGGCTCGGAACTTTGGGATGAAAAATCAGGTACGGCACGACGACCGTTACGCTGTCGCTGACGAGTACATGGAGGTTTGTTATAAGCTTTGGGAAGCGAGCTGGGAGGATGATGCGGTAATTCGCGATGCGCAAATCGGCGTTTTTACTGATCCGCGCAAGGTTCATCAGATCGAACATTACGGCGAATATTTTCAAGTCCCGGGGTATCATCTGAGCGAACCATCCCCGCAACGGACACCGGTACTTTATCAGGCAGGCGCCTCCAGACGGGGCAAAGATTTTGCCGCCCGGCATGCGGAGTGTGTTTTCGTTGCGGCGCCATCAAAGGTTATCCTGAAGAATTATGTGAGCGATATCCGGCGGCGCGCAGCCGGTTTCGGCCGGGATCCATCGAAGCTGTTGTTCTTCAATCTATTAACTGTGATCGTCGCTCCCACGGAAGAGGAAGCCAAACGCAAACATCAGGAGTATCGCCAATATGTTAGCTATGACGGCGCGCTGGCACTGGGTTCTGGATGGACTGGGATCGATTTCGGGCAATATCGGCCGGACCAACGGCTTGAATACATCGAGAACGATGCGGTGCAATCGGCAACTGAATCGCTGACTATCTCTGATCCTTCCAAGATTTGGACAGTGGAAGAAGTAGCGAATTGGATCGGAATCGGTGGATTAGGTCCCCTCCTGGTCGGCTCAACCGAGCAAATCGCCGACGCGCTAGAAGAATGGGTAGAAGAGACAGACGTGGATGGGTTTAACCTGGCTTATGCGGTGACCCATGAATCATTCCGCGATTTCGCTGACCTGGTTGTTCCTGAGCTGCAGAAGCGCGGCCGATTCAAGCAGCAGTACCTGCCGGGAACCCTTCGCGAAAAGCTTTTCAACGGCGGGCCGAAACTACCCGACGAACATCCAGGAGGGATTATTCGCAAACAAGGGCTTACCCAATTGGAGCCCGCACAATCGTCGGCATGAGGTGGGCTTGGTATTTGGGTCTGGGGCACGGTACTCGTGGAGCGCCGGCCGCATTCGTCGGCACCGCCTTGCTCGCATTAGTGTCACTCACACATGCGGATGATCAGAAATTGTCGTCGGTCCGGATCGGGTATCAGAAGTATGGCACCCTTAATGTCCTTAAGGCCGAGGGAAGCTTTGAGAAATCGTTAGCTGCGCGCGGCATCACCGTAACCTGGACCCTGTTTCCGGCAGGACCGCAGCTGCTGGAAGCATTGAATGCCGGTAGTATCGACTTTGGGAGCACGGGTGAAGCCCCTCCGGTTTTCGCTCAAGCCGCGGGGGTTAACCTTGTCTATTTCGGCAATCAACCTCCGTTTCCCAAAGGCGAAGGCGTGTTGGTCAAAAAAGATTCCCCGATTCAGAATGTTTCGGATCTGAAAGGCAAACGGGTTGCGTTCAACAAAGGATCGAACGTCCATTTCTTTCTGGTGAAACTTCTGGAGAAATACGGGCTTAAGATCGATGAAATAACGCCGACCTATCTAACGCCGGCCGACGCTTGGGCAGCACTCGAAGGCGGCAGTATTGACGCCTGGGCTATTTGGGATCCGTTTATGACCGCGGCTATCGATCGTTCCGGTGCGCGAGTTTTGCAAGATGCGGAAGGAATCGCTGCCAATCGAGAATTTTTCCTGGCAAATCGCGGCTTCGCAGAGGCACATCAAGACATCTTGTTGGCCGTGCGCGATGCGGTTACCCGGTGTGGAACCTGGGTAAGCACGAAACCGGAGGATGTGGTGCACTATTTGGCTCCCCAATTGGGGATGAGCGAAGCTGTAGTAAGCAAAGTGGTCCGGGCCACACCTTGGGGGTTCCAACCCATCAGCGAGCAGGTAGTTTCGGATCAACAGACTATCGGCGATACTTTCTTCGCGCTAAAACTGATTCCGAAAACGATCCGGGTAGCAGACGCCGTTGTGCGAATTCCCAACAGCTCACCATGAAATTACTTTGGTTTCTCCCGACTTTCGGCGATGGCCGGTATCTGGGATCCGCTCAGGGAGCGCGGGACACTAATTACCCTTATTTACGACAAATCGCTGAAGCGGTCGATAGCTTAGGGTTCTACGGCGCGCTGTTGCCTACCGGACGGACCTGCGATGATTCTTGGATCGTCGCATCTACTCTCATCCCGTGCACTCAGCAGATGCGTTTCTTGATCGCTGTCCGGCCCGGATTAATGACGCCGACGATGGCTGCCCGAATGGTGGCGACATTCGACCAGTATTCCGGCAGCCGATTGCTTCTCAATATTGTGACTGGCGGCGACCCAGTGGAGCTGGCTGGAGACGGCTTACATTTGAAGCACGATGAGCGGTATGCGTTGACCGGTGAGTTTCTCAAAATTTTTCGTCGAGTTCTTGCAGGCGAGTCGGTCGATTTCAACGGCACTTATTTGCAGGTGCAGGACGCCAAACTTTTTCGTCCGGGTCTGCAAAAGCCGTATCCTGAACTTTGGTTTGGTGGCGCCTCACCAGCGGGCCATCGGATTGCAGCTGAGCATGTTGATGTGTCGCTCACCTGGGGGGAACCGCCGGACGCCGTTGCCGCTAAAATCGCTGAAGTGCGGGAGCTAGCTGCATCGGTCGGGAGAACGCTACGGTTCGGTTTGCGCGTTCACATCATCGTACGCGAGACCGACAAAGAAGCCTGGCAGGCGGCTGACGACCTTTTGCGCTACGTTTCCGATGAGAGCATTGCCGCTGCCCAAAAAACTTTCGCCCGATTCGATTCCGAAGGACAGAAACGAATGAGCCAGCTGCATGGCGGAAAACGGGACCGGCTTGAAATCAGTCCCAATCTTTGGGCAGGAGTTGGCTTGGTACGCGGCGGAGCCGGCACCGCGCTCGTCGGGAACCCGGAAACAGTGGCTGCTCGAATGAAAGAATACGCCGAGCTCGGGATCGAATGTTTCATTCTTTCCGGATATCCGAATTTGGAAGAAGCGTATCGGGTGGCCGAACTGCTATTTCCTTTGCTTCCGGTCGACCATTTACCGCAACAAACCACCGCGGCCTATTCAGGGCCCTTCGGGGATTCAAGGATCAAGTCGGGGAGCTAGAAGTCGGGAAGCCTACAAGCTTAGTTTAACCTAGGCGTTCGCGCGCGCACGGCCTGGAGGGGAGCCGCTTTGGCCCTTGCCCCGAAGACCCTCCAGGATTCGCTCTATGGTAAGCCCGGCCTGACAACGTGATAACAGGCGGCTCCCGTGAATTACCCACGGTCTGTTCTTCCCACCGCTTCGGTTGCAGCATATTCAAACGGGGCGTGATACAACAAACCGAACGCTGGCTATATTCGCGGGAGCCGCCCGTTATCACCTTTTCCGGCCGGGCTCACCATAGAGCAAATCCTGGGGGTCTTCGAGCCCAGCGCCAAAGCGGCTCCCCTCCAGGCTCTGCGCGCGAACACGCTGGGCTAAAATCTCCTAGCCCCGAACCCCGAAAGCTCTCGGGGGAACAGCCAGCGGGGTAAACGCTTCGCGGCTAAATTGGATAGCCTTGCCGTGGTCCAGCGCTAGGTTACGGCTCCGACTTCGCCAAGTTAACCAAGCTGGAGACCCATAGAAGGCGCGCTGGCTATGTCGGACAAGTCGGCGCGCGCTCCGGCCCAACCCAGCACATATTCGTTCAACATCGCACTCCTCGGAGAGGCGCCAAGGCCGTGCAAGAGCCTCGCCCCACCAAGTATACCCAAGAAACTGGGAGCGGCTTCGGGCGTCTACTCTATACTGGCGTGGCTCGACTAGGGCCGCTGAACGTCAGAGAAACGGTCCATCTAATGAATCGCTACGTTGTTCTCATCCTGGCTTTCTTCCCGCTCACTGGCCTCACGCAGGAATCTCCCCAACCGACACCAGCTCCTACTCCAGCCACTTCGCCGGTGGCTGCGGCGCCGTCGTCCCAAGCAGTGACTGCGAACCTGACCGCTGAGGATCTAGGACCATTCCTCGATGGCTTGATGAATGCGGAGTTGGCTTGGCACGACATCGCCGGGGGCATCGTCACAGTAGTTAAGGATGGACAAATCTTGCTCTGCAAAGGTTTCGGTTACGCCGATTTTGCCCGGCGGCAAACGGTTGTGCCTGACCGAACCCTGTTTCGTCCGGGTTCAATCACGAAGCTTTTCACCGGGATTGCCGTAATGCAGTTGGTTGAGGCCGGTAAGATTGATCTGGATCGGGATATCAACGACTACCTCGATTTCAAGATCCCGGCCACGTTTCTACAGCCGATCACGATGCGGAATCTGCTTACGCACACCGCGGGCTTTGATCAGCGGCTGCAAAATCTCTTTGTTAGCCGCCGGGAAGAACTTCGGCCCCTCCGAGACTACTTGATCGCCGAACTGCCTGACCGCCTTTTCTCGCCAGGCGCTGTGCCTGCTTACTCTAACTATGGCTTAGCCTTGGCAGGGTACATCGTCGAACGGGTTTCGGGTGTGCCCTTCAAGGAATATGTCCGGTACCAGATTTTTCGACCTTTGCAGATGGAGCACAGCACTTTTGATCAACCGTTACCGGAAGATCTTCTGCCCGATATGTCCAATGGCTACAAGACGGCATCCGGTCCAGCGGGCGGCTTCGAGTTTATACAGGCAGTTCCGGCGGGGGCCCTTTCCACGACGGG
>JAFAIO010000346.1 GCA_019236675.1 Verrucomicrobiota bacterium | reverse complement strand
CCAGCGGTCTCCGCGAAGATTCCTTCTGTCTCCGCCAATAACCGGATGGCGCTGATAATCTCTTCATCACTGCAATCGTCAGCAGTTCCGCCAGTCTGCTTCATGGCCCGGATCGCGTAATAACCATCTGCCGGTGTCCCAATTGAGAGCGATTTCGCTATGGTTTGCGGCTTGCTGACTGGTTTCACGGTCTCAGTATTATTCTTAATCGCAGTACTAATCGGAGAGCATCCTGACGCTTGAGCCCCATAGATGGAATAAGCCGTGTCGGCGACCAGCCCCACTTTGCCCAGCTCCGCGTACGCCTTGTTGATTTTGGTCAGTAAAGAACCGCTGGCCATAGGGATCACCGTGTGCCGAGGAATTTTCCAGCCCAACTGTTCAACAATCTCGAACCCCAGCGTTTTTGAGCCCTCTGCATAATATGGACGGAGATTCACGTTGACGAAGCCCCACCCGTACTTGCCGGCAACCTCTGAACAAAGGCGATTGACCTGATCGTACGCGCCGTCGATCGCGATAACGTTGGTACCGTACACCAGCGAATTCAGAATCTTGCTCTGCTCCAGATCCGCGGGGATAAGAACGAAACTGCGAAGTCCGGCGGAGGCAGCATGAGCCGCGACAGCATTGGCTAGATTGCCTGTTGAGGCGCACGCCACGGTATCTATGCCCAACTCTTTTGCTCGGGTAAGCGCGACCGATACCACCCGGTCCTTAAACGAAAGGGTGGGGAAGTTCACTGCGTCGTTTTTGATGTACAGCTCTTTTACCCCGAGCCGTTCTGCCAGGCGATCTGCCCGCACTAAAGGCGTGAATCCCGTATGCTTGCCCACCAGCGGCTCACCTTCGATCGGCAACAGCTCGCGGTAGCGCCACATCGACTTTGGACGAGCTTCGATTTTCGCCCGGGTGATGGTTGCGGCGATCGTGGGATAGTCGTAGGCCGCTTCTAGTGGTCCGAAATCGAACTCGCACACGTGGATCGCGTCCTTCGGATACCGACGTCCACATTCACGACATTGGAGGTGCGAGAATAAGGGATTATTGTCCATGGCAGGAATAGTCATTTCTTTCCCACCAAGAGCCGCGAATAATGTTACCAAATCGCTCTCTCCATCTTCGCCCGAAAACTCGGACCTGGAATTGGCACCTGGTCGTCCCGTTTTCACAGAACCGGTTGCCGTGGCATCATTGGGCCAGTCCCTCCGCCACTCTTGATGGAAGTTCGGAAGGTTAGGTGATGCTTCGACGCGAGTCAACTACGCAGCGCCAAAAAGTTTTAGCGGTGAGCGACTTGGAGCGCTGCCTCGCTTGCGCGGCAGCGCTTCAAGGGGGCGGCAAGGCTGTCTCCAAACAACCCTCTTTACAAGGCCCGTTAACCAGCGTTCTATACCTGCGATCCCCCTGCAAGAAACCATGGAACAAAAACCTGCCTCCACTGAAGACCACTCTCTCGGGCGAGAACTGCGGGTCGGGTTGCTCGGCCTCGGTATGGCGGCCGGATTAATCGCGATCTTCCTTCTCATCATGTCCGTTCTGGCGCAGATCATCCACCAGCACTTCGGTGGAAGCCTCCCATTTTTCCTGGATAGGGGCTAACCGCGGACCTACGGGGTTGTGGCCTACTCCGGCCCACCCCGCCATCATTAGTCCCATAGGTCACATAACTCCCATTCGTGCCATCCAGTTTCGGCGAGTTTTGAACCGGAGCCGCTCCGTAACAGAGCCCGGCTGCCTCCTTCACGATTTCTTTCGGGCCGTCAGGACCAAATGCTAGCCAAGGTGCTCACCTCGTGGCATCGTTACCTGAGCTTCTGGAAAGTTAAATGCCGGCTAAATTTCGCGTGTATCCTCCTACGGGTGAACCGTTTGAGAGGACAATAGAGAATACTGCCACGATTGGGCGGACCGTCGACAATACGGTCCCTCTCCCGGGCAATCACGTCTCCCGGCAACATGCGATCGTTCGCTGTCACAACGCGTTCCAGTACCAAATCATGGATCTGGGCAGCCGTAACGGCACGTTTGTGAATGACCAGCGCGTCATCATGCCGGTCGTGCTGGAGGCCGGCGCTCGGGTTCGAATCGCAGACTACGAGCTCGTCTTTGAGCCCATCGCCGGCGATCAAAGCGGTGATCATACCGATGCGACGTTGGCGGCGTTAAGCCACGATACAAGCCACGCGATTCTTTCGGTCTCGCTTCTGGTTTGTGATATCCGCGGGTTCAGTCCGATGGCGGAAAAACTCGGCGATCGCAAGATCGCTCAAGTCTTGGGCAACTGGTTTCGCGATATTGGGAACGCCGTACAATCCACGGGCGGGATCATCGATAAATATATCGGAGACGCGGTGCTGGCTTATTGGCCTGCTCGGGATCAGATCGGGACCGAGTGTGCCACCTGTCTTGACGTTGCCTATACTATCTTGGAATTAGCCGCTAGTCGTACCTGGGCCGATACAGATCAGCCGTTCAGGGTCGGTATCGCTCTCCATTTTGGTAGGGTCACCAGTAGCAATATTGGGCAAGTGGCAGTTCGTGACGCTACGATTATCGGCGACGCCGTTAACACCGCGTTTAGGCTGGAAGGGGTTATGAAACAGTTGAACCAGCCTCTGGTGTTATCAGAAGATTTCGTGACTGTGCTGCCCCCGGGCCGGCAATTTACCGACTTCGGCGTTTTCCAGCTGAAAGGTAAAAGCCAACAAGTCCGCGTATTCGGGCTGAACAACGCGTAGGGATAATCCCTACCGCTACTCTTTCTCCTTCATCATCAATCCCACGTAGGACAGAACGAACCCCGCTACGCTCCATAGAAACAGGCTCAAATAACCTACCCAGAGCGGACGCACGTCCGTGTAAGTTTGCCCGGTTTTGAAGCGTTGCCCGGTTGCCACGCGGTTGTACTGATTAAGATTGTCGTACGGTCGATCGTATTTTTCGCTGACGTCCCCGGCGATCCGTCGATTCAACAGCAGGCTCACATCCGAAATGCGTTCCGCTGCAAAACTCGGCATAATTTGAGCCACTAGCAGTACGGGCGTATCCATCTGAGCCGTTTCGACCGTGTAGCCGGACAGCAAAATTTGGGGGATCAAGATCAATGGCACTAACATTACGGCCTGGAGCGCGGAACGGGCGAAACAGGAGATGGCTAACCCGATGCCGGTGGAGGCAAATGCGAGCAACAGCAAGCCTACTATCTCGGCCGGCGCAGAGGAAAGCGGAACTCGTTGGGTAATCAGCGTGCAGGCGTAAAGGATAAGGCTCTGCGCACTGGTGATGGCTCCCATCCAGATAAACTTGCTCGCCAGATAGCTTGTCCGGCTAAGGCCGACGAGGCGTTCCCGCCGGAAAATCGCGGTCTCTTTGACGATTTCTTGGGCGGAGTTGCTGCACCCAAACCAGAAGGTAGCAATGTAGGCGAAGAACTGAATCAAGGGGACATGGTCTGTCACCCAGCAAACAAGAAGGCCAATCACCAAGGGTTGGCCGAGTGCAATTAACAGATTCTTGATGTCCGCTCTGAAGATCGCTAACTGCCGTTCCAGCAAAATCGGAAGTGCGAATGGGCGCCGCTGCTTGATTGCCGTCGTTCGTTGTTCCGTGCCTGTAGGCTCTGAAGGGGATGTGATCTCGGGTAGAGAAAAAGAGATGACCGTCCTGGGATCGATCGTCTGAAGCATGTCGTACAAGGCGCTCAGCCGGCTCACGCCGAACCGCGCTCGGGCTGCATCGGGAGGTCCCTGGAAAAGCAATTTGCCAGCCAGTAGAACCGCGATCTGATCCATCAAAAAGACATTTTCCATTACATGCGTTGTGCAGATCACGGTGCAACCGGTGTCAGCCAAACGACGCAATAGCTCCATGAGTTTAAACTCGGAGAACGGGTCGAGACCGGACGTAGGTTCGTCCAAAAAGATCAACGGCGGCCGTCGAAGCAGCTCTACTCCTACGCTCACCCTTTTCCGTTGGCCGCCAGAGAGTAGTGAAATCCGCAGATCCTTCCGCTCGACGAGGCCGAGGCTCCCCATAGTCTGTTGGACAAGCGCAGCGATTGCGGGTCTCGGTGTCCCGGCTGTCAGTCGTAGCCGAGCGGCGAAGGTTAACGCCTCCACTGTTGTGAGGTCGCCATGAACAATGTCGTCTTGTGGCACATAACCGAACATCGAACGGAGCTGGTTTAAATTTCCGTAAAAATCGGTGTCGTTGATCAGTATTTTTCCGCTGTCGGCCGGTTTTAGTCCGCTCAATGCCCCTAGCAGCGTCGATTTTCCGGCGCCGCTCGGGCCGAGTATGCCGATGAATTGTCCGGGCTCGGCCACAAACGAGACATCTTGAAGAATGACGTTGCCCCCTGCGGTACGGGTCAGCCCGCTCGCTACAACTTTTCCAACGGAGACTCTAAGAATCCGGTGGAGCTCGTTCCCGGTGAAAACAAAACAGAAGGGCCCAAGCTGTAGTTGATCGCCGATGATGAGTTGATGTTCGTCGAAGCGGCGGCCATTCACGAATGAGCCGGCTCGACTGTAGAGGTCGAGAACTCGAAACCCATCGCCGGACTGTTCCACCACAGCGTGGCGCCGCGACACCATGGGGTCGTTGAGTTGAACATCTACTTCCTGGCTTCGCCCGAATACCAGTCGCTTAGCGAGCGGAATTCGGTCCACTGTCTGCTTTGCATAAACGACCGTTCCTGGAGCCCCTAATGCTTCGCCCAACTGGGCATCGGCGGCGGATAAGGGCGCTTGTCCCACCTGCCCCTTCCCAAAGCCAATAATGACTGGGCCCAAGGCGATCTGGTCCCCTGGGGCTAGCTGTGCCTGGCCGGTGATCGGATTTCCATTAACAACCGTACCCCGCTGACTGCCGAGGTCCTCGATAATAAATACGCCCTCTTGCGCGACGATCCGGCAATGGCGTCGGGATACTTCGGGGTGGCTTAAAACCAAGTCTGCCTCTGTCGAGCGTCCAATTACGACGCTCTCCGAAGAGAAAGACCGGCTAAATGGCGGTAACCCCGAGACAATAGCAAGCTCGATTTCCAAAGCTCCTTGCTATCGGATTCGAGGATCGATTTCAACCCTGAAGGCCCGGAGGCCTTTCGGGAGCTTCGTTCCGCCAAATTGCTACCAAACGTATTTTCCCGCGCGCCCAAATCGGTCGAGAAATTGGCCGCTCAGGTTCGGCCCGATCTGTTGGATCGCTTCAACCAGTGCCTCCGCGGATTCTTCCGCGGATATATCGGCATCGTCTCCACCCATATCGGTTCTTACCCAACCAGGGGATATAGCGACGATCGTTATCCCCTCTGGAGCGAGCTCGAATGCCACAGACCGAGTCAGCATATTTAGCGCAGCCTTGGAAACGGCGTACGCGTAATAGTTGAAATTGTCACGTTCGGCAATCGAACCGAGACCGGACGAGAGATTCAAGATCCTCGGCCGGTTGCTCCTGCGAAGATGTGGAAGAAACGAGCGAATGACTCGGGCACATCCCAATACGTTTATTTCGAATGCGTTTCGAAAGTGATCGAAATCGATATTCGTTATTTTTTCTTCACCTCGTTCCGGCATCACGCCAGCATTGTTGATAATAACATCAACCCGGCCGGAGAGCGCATTGGCGGCGGCAGCTACGCTTTCATCGGAGCTGACGTCGAGAAGTAAAACCTGGAGAAGATCTCGATGGGACGCACTCAATTTCTCCAGAGTGACCGCGTGTTCCGTGTCCCGGCACCCCGCAAAAACCCGAAAATTTGTGGTAACTAATGCTTTTGCTAAGGCGTAACCAATACCTCGATTTGCGCCCGTAATTAGCACGTTTTCCATGGGCCCAAGATAACCGTCGCTACGGTCCGGACAAATACGGACCGCGAATGTACGCGAAACGGAAACCAAACTCGAATGGACGCCAATACAAAAAACAACACCGCCGCCCCGAACCCCGAAAGACTTTCGGGGGAACATTTTCCGGGGTGAAATGAACGCAGATTTACGCAGATGAAAACAGGCAAAACGACAAACTCGATGATTGGAATAACGCTGGTCGGAAAACACGACCTAAGGACCAACCGCCTAACTGGGAACCGCCAACGGTGTAGAAGCTCCGTCAGAGAACTACGGCAGCGGAGAGCATACTACCGTTGCTGCATTCCTGCCCTGGCGGGGTTTGTAAGTCACCGATCCATAGCCCCTGACGGATTCATTACTATTCGGCTGGATGGCAGCGCAGAGCAACGACTTTTCTGGAAAGGAGATAGGAGCTTGAATCTAGGAGCTAGGATAGGGGCGGCCATATTTGGTGGGGCGAGTGCCTGCCGCGCCGTAGGCCTGGCGGAGGCGGGCTCCCGAACGGCCAGATCGTTAGAACGAAGTGCCTAGTGGTCCCGGCCTATATATGTTGTTACGCAGTTACACCCGCCGAGCCGTGGCGTGGCGTAATCGCTAGGCCCGACGTTTTCTCTCGCAGCGTCCCTTTGCAGCGTTGTCGGAATTTAGCGATTCCCGACCGGTCGGCCCCGCTCCAAAGCGCTCCTAGCTCCTTCAATTCATTCGTGGTACACGTATTTTCACATTCTTGACCCATGGCTCGTTTTCTCCTGATTATTGCGATGTTTTGCGCCATTGCCGCGGCGGGGCTGGGTTTCTATAACCGGGATAAATTGACTCGGTTAACCCAAGATCTTGCCTCCTCCGCCGGCCATACGAAGCAGTTGCAGGCCAGCCTGGATGACCTGCAAAAAAAGATGCAGCAGATGGGGCAGCAGATCGAAAGCCAGGAACGTACGAACGAGCAGCAACGCGATGCAATGAACTCCGATCTGAGCTCCACCAAGACCAAGCTGGCCCAGCTCACGGATCAAGTCGCTGCTCGGGACAAGGAGAATCAGGAACTGGCAAACCAGTTAGCAGACGCTCGCCGCAGTCTTGAGCAAAAAAAACAGGCTGAAGATGATAGGCAGGCCATTTCCGTCCGGCTAATCAATGTGGAAAACATGTTGAACCAGATGCGGCTAAACGCTGTACCCACTGGAAAGGGCAAGTCGAAAACCCAGGTGACGCTGGAAGGAACCGTGCTTTCGATGAATCGGGACGCACAGGCCCTGATGGTGAGCCTTGGCAGCGATCTGGGTGTTACTACAAATATGCATTTGACCGTCGAAAAGAACGGTCAGACCGTCGGCCAATTGCGCGTGGTGTCGGTTGATAAGAATAGTTGCGTTGCCCAATTTGTGGCTGATGGTCCAGAGAATTTTGCGCGGGTATCAGTTGGGGACCCAGTGAGTATTACGGTACGATGAGAACGCTGTTCCTATTGTTTGGTTCGGTATTAGTGTTAGCCGGTTGCCAGATCGATCCTGAATCGCAGAAAGAGGCACAGACGCCGCAGTTCGGTCAGCCGCAGAGCACCATCCCGTGGAACCAACCGCAAGGTTGGGAAAACAACGGACAACTCGGGGCGATTCCAGGCGTCGGCAACACCCGTTACGGGCAATAGATTTTCTTTTCCTTGGAGATTGTCGTTCTTCGCGGCGGCGCACTCGGGGATGTTATCTTAACCCTGCCCATTTTGCAGGGATTGCGGGACTTCTATCCCGGTTGTTTTCTTACCCTGGTTGCGCCGTATCCCCAAGCCATCCTGGCGCGTCACCAAACGGATCGGCTTGTCGATTTAAATTCGGCCGACTTGGTAGGGTTATTCAAACCAGAAGGGGATCTCCACGGTGAAGTTCGCGAATTGCTTAGGGCAGACGTGATCCTCAGCTATTTATCGGATCCCGATGGAATAATCGAGGCCAAGCTTGCCGCATCGGGTGGCGTCAAATTTCTAAGAGGTCCTTTTAAGCTCGACCTTGAGCGCCGGCCCGCGGTTGAACAGCTTGCCCGGCCGCTCGTGGTTTTAGGTATTGCCTCGATTGATCCCGTCCCTCGATTGACTGCGTCGCCTCTAGAGCGGCCTATCAACCGGTTGGCGATCCACCCGGGGAGCGGCTCGCGGAACAAAAACTGGCCCGTCGGTCATTGGGCCGCGCTTTTATACGAATTGATCCCCATGTTCGACGAGGTCTTGCTGGTCGCGGGTGAGGCGGATACGGAGATTGCTCAGGCGGTACGCCCATTGATCCCGTTGACCAAGCTTCGGCTGTGCGCCAATCGCTCCCTTTGGGATCTGGTTGCCGAGCTAAACCGATCGACTCTCTTTATCGGCCATGATAGCGGCGTTACGCATTTAGCAGCTGCAACCGGGGTTGCCACCGTCGCTCTGTTTGGCCCAACCGATCCCGCGATCTGGGCGCCGAATGGCGATCAGGTCATTGTCATTCAAAGCCCCGACCGGACCATGCCAGGCCTAAGCGTAGAAACCGTTTTAGAAGAGCTGCCTTACAAAAGCAGACGAAAACAGGAATAGCCGCGAAAGAGCACAAAGAACGCAAAGAAGAAGTGAACCTCTTCCCATCCGCGTCCATTTTACTCCGGAGAATTTCGGGGCTGCGATTGGTCGGTCTTTCTTTGCGATCTTTGCACTGCAATAAGAAGATTTCAGTCATTTCTGCGAGAATTTTTAGGCAGCCATTCGAGTAAGTTGGTCGACATCACAGTGACGTGCAGCAAGCAGAGCGGTGAGGATTCGTTGCCCGGTTTTGGTGAGTTGGTAACGATGAG
>JAFAIO010000223.1 GCA_019236675.1 Verrucomicrobiota bacterium | reverse complement strand
AAATCATCGCGGAACTCGTCGATTCTTGAAGGTAGTAGTACAAAGACCACAAAGGTATCCGGGTCACGAGTTGTTAAGGAGAAGTTCGGAAGATCCGGAACGGCCTGGGTATAATCGCCCTCCTCTAATCTAAGGACCGCATCTCTTCTATCTTTGTCACCTTTGTGATCTTTCCGTATTGTGATTTAAGGTTCTCAGATCCCAGGCGAGTAGAAAAAGGGACGAGTCTTTAACAAGCAACCGCGTTTTTGGAGGTCTCGAGTAAGATATTTCCGGCGCTCTGATCTAGAACTACGGTCGCCAATTTCAAGTCACCAAACGCCGCGCTCGTGGAAAAAGAGTAAAATCCGTGCTTTATCCTTTTCACTGAAATGACGACGATCACCAAGGACACCACGCGGACCCCAACCAGTGTAGTCGTCGCCATTATCGGCATCAGCGCCGTTGCCAGCCTTTTCCTTTGCTGGCTCGTCTATTACCATGCGCCGGCCGACGTTTCCGGGACCCATTTGCTTTTTCTGCCGGCGCTGAACGCTCTGCTCAACGCCCTATCCTCTGTCGCGCTTGTCGTTGGTTTCTTTTTCATTCGGGCAAAGCAAATCGGCAGGCACCGGACGGCCATGTTCATTGCGTTTATTTTCTCAACACTCTTTCTGGTGACCTACATCACCAATCACGCCCTGCACGGCGATATGCATTTTCAAGGTCAAGGTATCATCCGAGCTGTGTATTTCCCGCTGCTCATCTCGCACATCGGCCTCTCGGTGGTGGCTCTGCCGATGATCCTGATCACGTTTTTCTTATCACTCACCGGCCGTTTTCCGGCCCATCGCCGCTTGGCAAGATTCACGTTCCCGATTTGGCTCTATGTCTCGGTGACCGGGGTGGTCGTTTATATGATGCTGGCGGCCTATCGGTGAAGGTCCGCGCATACGGTAGGGCGAAAAACTCGGCGCGTTGACGATATCGGTGCCCTTACAGCGATTCCGGGCGGGTTTTGAGCCGTGCGCTGGACGTGTTCCGCCGGAGGGTTCCATTTTGTCCTCTACGCGACCACCCAATCCGCCGAATAAAACCTGGTTTGATCGGGTCAGGATCGCGCGCCATCATCGCTGCCACACTCAACGGCTCAAAACCGGGGCGGATGATCTTCACGGCTAGCCATACCATTGGCGCGCCGAGTTTTTCGCCCTACCGGTTCCTAATGAAATCTCGCCTCGATAATCGAGAAATCATCATTCAGATGGGGCGAACCCCGAAGCTGCTGAACATGATTGAAGAGCTTGTCCATGAGGTTGCCGCCTTCTTTGCCGACGATACCAAGATAAGCGATACAGTCGGCAAGATTCCACATCTGGCGTTTGTCACGAAAGACTTCAAACACGCCATCACTAAAAATGAGCAGACGTGCCCCGCTGGGGATATGGCATGATTGGGCAGGGAATTCTGCTTTGCGCAGCACACCCATCATCGGCCCCTCAGAAGAGAGCACGCCCGGATCTGGTTGACCCGGCACGAGCACCACGGAGGGATGATGTCCACCGCCGACCCAAGTGAGTGTACGAGTCGTTGATTGGTATACGCCATACCAGATCGTGAAATATTTGTTTCCGTGTTCTTGGCCACGGAACGCCTCGTTGAGCTGGGCGAGTACTTGATCAGGCTCCTTCATATCAGCCCCGGAAAGTGCTCCGGTGCGGATGATGTTTGTCAACGTAACGGACAGAAGCGCTGAGTCTAAGCCGTGGCCGGTAACATCAATGAGATAAAACGCCAAATGATCACGATCCAGCCAGTGGTACCCGATGATGTCGCCACCTAGGGTCGAGGCAGGAACGTACCGCCAGTCGACCGACACCATTCCATCCATGGGGGCCGGAATACACTCGCGCACGTACTTGAGACCGGCGGCGAACTCCGCTCGCAACCGTTCGTCAACCAAGCTTTCGTAGAGGCGCGCCGCCTCAACCAAATCCGGCGTTCCCCGGCCTTCCGCAAACGAACCGTATTCCGAGCTCAAGACAGTGAAAGCTGTTTCCCGATGACCTTGTTTTTGCCAGAGCCGCACCAGGCTAATCGTTGCCCGGAGCTTCCATGCTTTGCTCCCCTGCCGCTCGGCAGTCTCAATAGCCTGGCGGAACCATTGCTCGGCTCCAGTTTGATCATCCGACTCAGCTAGCACCAACTCGCCCTGAAGGCGGTACAGTTCTGCTTCTTGAAAGCGTTCATCATTCTTGTCCGCTAAAACGATTGCCTCGCTCAAGGCCTTACTGGCTTCGGCAAACCGGCCCGCCCGTATGCAGGCGTCAGCCAGCATACTGAGATAATACGGAAGTCCGAGTTCGGCGCCCGTGGCTCGATACGCTTGGAGCCCTTTCTCGAGTAAGGGCAGCCCGCGTTCGATTCGACCCTGCAGCAATAAACCACCGGCGACATAAAGAGTACCGGTCGCCTGCCAGAAAAGGAAGCGTTGCTCGGTAGCAATCTGCACCTGTTCTTCGGCAGTAACCTGAGTCTGGGTGCCAAGCCGGCAATGCTGATGCAGCCAGCCACTATGATGCAGCGCGTATTCCAGACTAAAAAGATGGTCGATCGTCCGTGCCAACTCGACCGTTTGGCGACTGAGCTCCAGAGCCTGATCCGCCAGGCCGAGGTGCCACAGAGCCAATGACAGGTAGCATCGGCAAGTAATACCCGGGTCTTCGCCAATAAGTTTAGCTAACGATGCCGTCCGCTTTCGATCATCGAATCGAGCGATGACGTCCGCGCAGATGTTCCGGGCACTGTTAAAATCTCCGCGATAAAGACAGGTAATGCCTATCAGGAAGAGGGCTTCCATGAGGATACCCTGGTAGACAAGGGCGTCAGCGCCGTCAGCGCCGTCAACGCTGCGCTGCTCGCGTTGATTGAGACGTTCGGCGAAGGCCACTGCTTCTTCGGCCAGCACCGCGCACATCGGAAAATCACCCTTTACAATATGATAGGCAAAATTCCCCCACATGATCGCGAATACCTGGGGAGTTTCTCCGACCCGTTCGCAGAGCGCGTGGGCACGGCTAAGGATTGGACCGACCTCCGGGTGGGCGTAACCTCGCCAAGCGATGTAGGCGGTGCCAAGCGGGCCGAGCAACTCCAACTCGAGCGCATCTCGAGCGGCCGATGGCTCGAGCATTTCCAAGAGATGGATCCCTTTCTGAAGATGACTGACCGCCTCGACGTTCGCGAATCGATCCTTCGAACGCAGACCGGCTTTCAAGCAATAACCGACCGCCTTTAGAACCAGCCCTGCTTTAGTAAAATGTTCCGCCAGCAATTCCGGCTGCGTCTCCGCCGTATTCGGAAACCGGGCCTCCATTGTCTCCGCCACCCGCTGATGAAACTCGCGGCGCTTCTGCTCGTCAATCGCCGTGTAAAGCGCTTCCTCAAGCATCGCATGTTTGAAGAGGTAACGACAACGAGGCCATTGACCTTTGCTGTACAAAATGTCGGCTGAGACCAGCTTCGCTAATTCGACGCGCAGTTCTTCTTCGTCGAGCGAAGTTGTCGCCGCCAACAATTCATGATCAAACTGGTGCCCCAACGTTGACGTCAACAGGGCGATCTCTCGGTTACAAGCCATTTGATCCAAGCGAGCGAGCACGAGATCTTGAAGGGTAGCAGGGATCTCGCCCGGCGTGTTGCCGGCCCTCGACCCCGTAGCAGTTGGCGACGCCGTATTCGTTGGCAATGCCGTACTCGTTGGCAATGCCGTACTCGTTGGCAATGCCACAGCCGACTCACGAACCATCCTGGTAAATTCTTCCACCAGAAGCGGTACACCGCCGGTACGCTGGTAGACCTGCGTGATCAAAGAGTCCGGCAACCGGCTATTTGAACCGGTTCTCATCCACTCCGTCACTTGGCGCCGGTTAAGCCGGTTCAGGGCCAGAACGGTCTGATGCGACGCCACTGGCCATGGGACCTTGAATTCGGGACGAAAAGTCAGGATCGTAAGAATCCGGCCGGATTGTCCCTCACTAATTAATTGCCCAAGGAACTCCAAAGTTGAGGCATCGCTCCAGTGCAGGTCCTCCACAATGAACATGGTGGGCCGTCTGGCGGAACCGGCATCGAGCCACTGGCGCAGCACGCGAAATGTTTCTTCCCGCTCACGAGCTGGGGTTAGACCAGGCGCCAAATAACGGTCGTCCTCCGGAAGAAAGAGCAGTTTTGCGAAAAGACCGACGCTCTCCGGCGAATTCAGCCCGTAATCCTCTAAATGTCGCGCCAACCGCTCAAATCGAATACTCGGCGTTTCGCTGGGACCGAATCCGAGAAAACGGCTCATGAAATCCGAAACCGGGTGCAGCTCAGAATTCTGGAACTGGTCGGCGCAGCGCCATTCAACAATCTGGAATTGTGGCCCTTCGGCTGAAACGGTTCCGCCGGCACTACCTTCGTGAATCAGACGGGCAATTGTTCGTACGAGGCGTGACTTGCCCAATCCTGCCTCGCCCTGCACCAGCACGAGTTGGTTTTGGCCTTCCTGAGCTTGTTCCCAACGATCTTCCAACAACCTAAGCTCGGCCTCACGACCGATGAGCGGGCTGACTGCAATGGGGGCGGGCGCATCGAATTCCTCGTCCTGGCCTTGTGATGCTACGGACGCCGTTTGAGCGTGCTTAGTGCTTCCGGCAATATCGGTTTGGTTCACCAGCTTTCTCTCCAGGGACGTCGATCAACCAAGCTCCTGTTGGATCTGGGAAAGATCGCGTTGCGCTTCAGGTAAGCCTCCTAGCTCTGTATCTTCTCTGAGCCGAAAACAGTTTCAACCAGGGAAAGCTAAATTCGTTGGTTAGGAGCAACGGTTTGTAGGCTAGGGGCGGAAACGAAGAGGCCCCAAAAGGTCTCGGGGTTCTGTCTGAAACGTTGGCCCAGGGCTGATCGCAATGCGGCCGGCGGATTGAAAAACGGCTCCGTAGGAGCAAAATCTTTATAGCAACGGTAACGTAAAAGGCGACCAGCCGCCTTCGCTTCGCTACGGCGCGCCTGACTAATTATTTGGGCGCGACGAAGCCTTGGCGGAGTCGGCTCCGCTAGGAGCGAGATAGAAGGTGGTTCTCGATTAGATGCCGCTCCTCCGGAGCTAATCTTATTTTTGCGGCTCGGGCTATAAAGATTTGGCTCCTACGGAGTCGGCCATGCTATCGGCCCAAACGGCTCCGTAGAAGTAAAATCTTTATAGCAAGATTATCAACTGTGTGCTCTGTTCAAATGGCATCTGCTCAGCTTGATAAGCGCGCGGTCGCCGGTCGTTAAGCCGCCTGTTTTAACCCCTCAGGCTATGAAGTACATTGAGGTGGTCGATCTTGCACCGGGGCGTTCCCCGGTAGCAGCGGAAACCTGCTATCGTTCAGCTCAAGCTCTCGAAGCCGGTCAGATTCTGTTTCTGCCTCGTTACCAATTTCCGGTACCCGGCTCCTATCAGGCTCTTTTCTCCCCAGACATCGTTCACAGGCACTCGCCGAACGTTAGCTACAGTCCGGCCACTCGGAAACTTTATGGAACTGCCAGGATGGGACCGAGCCTGTCATTACTCCAAGAAATGATGGCGGGCTTTGCTGATTTCGCCCGGAAAACGGTAACTCGGTTGTTACCGATCTATCGGACCGGACTAGTGCCAGCACGAGTGAGCTTTCGCCCAATTGAGATTGAAACTCGGCCTATGCCATGGCGGAAGGATGTTAGGCGGCTCCATATCGACGCTTTCCCGTCCACACCTATCCAAGGAAATCGCATCTTAAGACTTTTCTGTAATGTGAATCCCGCGGGTCAAACTCACCTGTGGCGGATTGGCGAACCGTTTGAACAGACAGCCAAGCGGTTCTTGCCTTTTATAAGGCCGCCATTCCCGCTTTCGAGTGTGGCCTTGATGCTAACCAGTACTACCAAGAGCAGGCGAACCTTCTACGATCACATTATGCTATGCCTTCAAGATCGGATGAAACGCGACCAACGTTATCAGGCGGAAGCTGAACAGGTTAAAGTCGAGTTTCCTGCCGGTTCCACCTGGTTAGCCTTTACCGACCAAGTCTCTCACGCAACGATACGCGAGCAATACCAGCTCGAACAAACATTCCTTCTCGATGCCAACCGGCTTCATGACCAGAGCACCGCTCCCTTAAATGTTTTAGAAAAGCTAGCGGGGCGAAAGCTAGTCTGATTTTATCCCGAGAGGAGAAAGTGAGTACGAAGGGACCGGACAGCCATCAGTGCTTCCGGGTTGGACGCACCGGTATTATTGAGGGAGGCTCTTCGCTTCAGCTGAGGGGAGCCGCCGAAGACCTCGATCAGCGCATAAAACTTTCGCATGCATCATGAACAAGATACTAGAGGAAATACTCGAAAAGCGGGTGGTGGTGGATTCGAAGGGTAAGGAATATCCGTTGCATGCGCACACTTCACCCGAGCAAGGTGAATTTCTTAGCCAGCTAGTCACACAAGTTGACGCCAATGTATGCGTAGAAGTGGGTTTGGCCTTCGGCATTTCTTCGCTCTACATCGCAGAAGCTATCTCAAAAAAAACTGCGCCACGGCTCATATCCATCGATCCTTTCCAGAAACAATATTGGCACGACATTGGTCGATTAAATCTGGAGCGTGCTGGTTACAGCTCATTTGTTGAATTTCACGAGGGATCTTCAAATCTTGTCCTACCGGAACTTTTGGCTAACGGAGAGCACATCGACTTCGCTTATGTGGACAGCGTTAAGGTTTTCGATGCGCTGTTAATTGATGCGTACTATCTGACGCGGCTGTTAAAAATAGGGGGACTTCTCGTATTCGACGATTGCGATTTCCCAGGAGTCAAAAGAATGGTGAGATATATTTCAAAATGGCCGCATCTCCTAATCGCTAACAAACACAATGTTTACAGAACCACCTTAAAGTGGCGGACCCTTTCAAAACTAATACAGATAATCCCAAAAAACCGGAAAATATTCTCCGATTCGCTGGTTATATCGGACGAGAAACTAGGGACGAACGCGACATGTATTGCTTTCAAAAAGATTGCCGAAGATGAACGTCCTTGGGATTGGACTTGCAATTTTTGAATAGCTCATAAAACATCGCTCTGCTCCAAAGCTGAAATCCACTTTGCCTGCGAAAACAGCCAGGCCAGCAGTTCTGGCTCGGCAAAAGCTCGATCCCAGGAGTTATGTCCGACTCCAGGATACTCGGTGTAACGAGGATGACCGCCGGCCTTCTCTAAGTTCTCGATCATGGATTGGCTACAAATCACCGGTACCACCGGATCCTCCGCACCATGAAACGCCCAGACCGGTACATGTTTGATCCGGTCAGCGAACCTCACGTCCCCTCCCCCGCAAACCGGCACCGCGCCAGCAAAGTTTTGCGGATGCCTTATCAGCGCTTCCCATGTCGCGAATCCGCCCATGGATATCCCGGTGACGTAAATACGCTCCGGGTCGATCGGATACTTTCCCTGAATCATAAACAAGAGCTCGAGTGCCGTCTGTAAAGGTGCCGCAGGTTCGGGAGCCAACTTCAATTCATGCATCTCTTCCCGGCTGCCGGTCCACATTATCGGTTGCTTGTTCAAATGCGTGGGACATTGCGGCACCAAAACAAAACAAGGGTGTTGGGTTCGGGACTCCGGTCGGGCGAACCTCGCCGCTCCATTGAGCAGCTGCTTTTTGTTATCGGCCCCGCGTTCACCCGAACCGTGGAAAAGGACAACCAACGGATATTTAGCGCCTGAGCTCAAATCGCGCGGCGCCAACAACCGGTAAGGCATGCGCAAATTCGAGGTGCCGACAAACTCGTAACGGCCGAAGTCTTCAAACATTGTCGGAACCAATAGCCACAAAAGAAAGCAAAGAACGCAAAAATTTCACAACAAGGCCACGAAGGCCACAAAGACAGACGTTTTTCTACAGAAGGCAACGAAGGTAACGAAGAGTAGGCCGTAAATCTCACCCTAGAGGTTTGTTCTTAGACACACCATCGTTTGCGTCATTAGCATCCGTAAGAGTTTCTGTCTTTGCGACCTTTGTGACCTTGCTGTGAAAATTTTCTTTCTGTTGTTTGGTGGGTTGGAGAGCGCCGAAACCAACATCGCACCGAAAGCAAGAATGGAGCGCCCGGTCGAAAATCGAACCCTTCGTTTCCTTCTTTCCCTTCTGTAAAAAAGTTCTGTCTTTGTTGCCTTCGCGCCCTTGTTGTGAAAATTTCAGCCTTCGTTCTCTTTGTTGCCTTCTGTCGGGCCGTTGTTCCTACGCGCCTTCGACGATGCGAAAGTCCCGTTCTGCGCCGGATCCGAGTGCCTGCAGCGCCTTTTTGTAGGGTTCGCTTTCATAGGCAGCCAGCGCTTTCTCGTAACTCTCAAACTCAACCACAACAGTTCTTTGCTGGAGACCAGCTTCGTGTGGTTGGACTTGGCTCAAAGATCGAGTCAAAAAACGTGCGCCAAATGGCTCAAGTGCGGGAAAGGCTAATTCTGCGTATGCCTTTGTAGCCGAATCATCCGAGACCGATTTGTATGCAACTACCCAATAACCTTTTTTCATATCGTCCTTTCAGATTGAATTGTGAAACGTAGCCGGTACCAAAACACAAGTCGACTCCCGGCCGTTTCAGTCTTTGCGGCCTTCGCGATCTTGTTGTGAACTATTTTTGTCTTCGTTTCCTTCGCTATCTTCTGAAAAAAAATCGGTGTTTGCGCCCTTCTGTGCGATTCTTACAGTGCTGGCGCGATTTCGAGGCTGGCAGCCATTCTCACTAGATCAGCCACCGATCCGGCTTTCATCTTTCGCATCACACTTCCTCGGTGAGCTTTCACCGTGATCTCGCTAATACCGAGCTCACCGCCGACCTGTTTGTTCAATCGGCCGGATACCACCAACGCCATGACCTCGCGTTCGCGCCGGCTAAGGGATGCGTAATGGTGCTGGATCGACATCACCCTCGCTTGTCGGCCGAGCGCGCCACGACTGCGCTCAATGGCATTTTGGATCGCGGCCAGCACCTCCTCCCCCCGGTAGGGCTTGGTCAAGAATTCTAAGGCGCCCGCCTTCATCGCTTGAACTGTCGTCGGTATATCCCCGTAGCCTGTCACAAAAATGATTGGCATATCGGTGCGGTCAACCACGCGTTTCTGTAAGTCCAGACCGCTCAGATCCGGAAGCTGAACGTCCAAAATCAGACAGCTCGGAGCGACGACTCGCGGGCGAGCCAAAAAATCTTTGGCTGAGGCGAACGTCTCAGTCTGCCAACCGGCACTGCGGACAAGCGATTCCAGTGATTCACGGACTGAGATATCGTCGTCAACGACGAACACGATCGGAGTTGGAGCCGATGATAACCTCGATCCGCATTCAAATGTGTTTGCTGAGATCATAATCGCGTACCTCACTTTCGTACCGACGAGCTCCGGCTGGTTCAACGAAGGAGCCATAATCCAAAAGCCAGAAGGCGAAGGGTTGAATCTGGTTGTAATGCATTGTCTTCTTCTCTGATCAAAGATTTGCCTCTGTACCGTTCAAGAGGCATCCGTCTGACCCCTCTCTCACCCGATTGTTCCGCGTTCGGGGCATGCCCACCCTCCTACCTCCTCAATTTTTAACTCCTGGTTCCTGTCCAACCAAAAACCGGCAGAGGCCCCGACGCGTTAGACCAAATCATTCTCCAACACGATGCGGTACCGCGCTTTCCCGGCGCGTAGATGCTCAATCGCATCGTTAACCTGCGACATCGGGAACGTCTCCGTAATCGGTGCGACGGAATGCCGAGCGCTAAAAGCGAGCATATCATCAAGCGCGGTTGGACTTCCGCTGGGCGAGCCCGCTACCGACTTTTGCCCCGCGATCAGACTGAAAGCCGGTACCTGCAACGGAGTAAGGACCGCACCCACATTGTGTAGACATCCGTTCGGAGCTAGCGTGTCCAGGATCACGGGTACATCGAGTCCGGCATTTATGGTCGAAATAATCAGATCCAGACTACCGGCGATTTTCTTTAGTGTTCCATCCTGCTTGGTGTTGTGGACAAAGTGTGCTCCCAGTTTACGAGCCTCCGCTTCTTTACTATCGCTAGTAGTGAAAGCATGAACCTCGCATCCCCACTTGTTGGCGAACTGCAAAGCCATGTGGCCGAGACCGCCGATTCCGATAACGCCCACCCGGGCAGTAGATGGCACACCATGGATTAGGAAGGGAGCGAAAACCGTTACCCCTCCGCAGAGCAATGGGCCAGCGGTCGCCATGTCTAGCGCTTCCGGGATGGGACGAACCCATGTCCATTGAGCGCGCACGCGATCCGCAAAACCGCCGTGACGGCCTACGATCGTTCCCTGGATGCTCGGGCAAAGGTTGTGGTGGCCAGACAAACATTGGTAACAAGAAAGACAGCTGTGTGCAGACCAGCCAAGACCAACGCGTTGCCCGACCTCGAGTCCCTTGGCTTCTTCGCCAAGCGCGGCAACGGTACCGACGACTTCATGTCCGGGAACAAAGGGATACTTGGACAAGCCCCACTCGTTGTCGAGCATCGAGATGTCGGAGTGGCAAACGCCACAATGCGAAACCCTAATTTCAACTTCTTCTGGTCCCAATTCACCGGGATCGAAACTGAACGGTTTTAATGGACCTTTAGCGAACGTCGCCGCGTAAGCTTTGAAGTGATTCATAAACGCAAAAATAATTAATTGGTTGTTGTCTTTGCCGGTGCTGAAGCAGAGCAACAAACAGGAAAACAAGTTGCATACCAACCTGCTTGGTCAGCCGTTTCCCGCTCATCCTGAGCGAGTTACACATAGGCGACGCAGATAAATCCAGCGTACGATTTTTCGGACTTACCGATTTCCGTCCCCAGGAGGTTCGCGGTTCGTGGTTCACGGTTTTATCGTAATCATCCTCGTCGTCGATTGGAAACCGTGGGGCAGCTACGATTTTGCGGACGATCTCAGGAAGGGATTTTGTCCCGGAGGGACCAAGTGATAGTAGCTAGGCAGTTCACTGCCTGGAATGTATGCAAGAACCGCATTCCAGGCAATAAATTGCCTGGCTACTATCACTCCGTCCGT
>JAFAIO010000563.1 GCA_019236675.1 Verrucomicrobiota bacterium | reverse complement strand
CTATTCACCAGCGCAGCCGGCGGAAAGGCAAACCCTTGGTCCGAGTGAATTGCAGCTCAATACCGAAAGAATTGTTTGAAAGCGAGTTCTTCGGCCATGTGAAAGGGGCATTCACCGGCGCTATCAAGGATCGGCTCGGGCGCTTCGAGACGGCTGGGGGCGGAACCCTTTTTTTAGACGAGGTCGGTGAAATCCCTCTGGAACTACAGAGCAAACTGTTGCGCGTTCTACAGGAGAAATCTTACGAACGAGTAGGAGAAGAGAGAATGCGGCACGCGGATGCGCGGATCATTGCCGCTACTAATAGAGACCTAAAAAAAGAGGTGGCCGAAGGTCGCTTTCGCGAAGACCTTTATTACCGTTTAAACGTTTTCCAGTTGAAAGTTCCACCTCTAAGGGAGCGCCTAGAAGACATCCATCATTTGGCAAAACATTTCGTCGAGTCGTCGGCGAAAGAATTCGGATGTCCGAAACCGAGACTAACCGAGGCGGGCATAAAAGCGCTGCAAGGTTACGACTGGCCCGGCAACATCCGGGAGCTGCAAAACGTCATCGAACGGGCCGTCATTCTTGCTCAGGGAGGCGTTTTGGATTTCGATGTTCCGGCGTTTAGTCCTTCGGTGGAACTACGTTCTTTTGTGCCGCGCAATGTCGACCAGACCGAATCAGGATACCTAACTGACGCAGAAATTCGACACCGCGAACGCCAAAACCTTTTCGCTGTGCTGCAGAAGGCTGGATGGAAAGTCAAAGGCGCCGGTGGAGCCGCCGAGCTTCTGGGGGTGAGTCCCACCACTTTGTTCACCCGGATGCAAAAGAATGGTTTGAAACGACCGGCGTGAGGCGAAACGGCGAAGCCGTGGAGCGCTGCCTCGCTTGCGAGGCCGATGGTGAGCGGAACGATATAGCCAGAAACGGCCTTATGGCCCACCTACTCTCTACATCTTTCGAAGATCATGATCCTGACCATCGCAAAGCAACGTTGTAGAGCGTAAAAATCGAAAAGGACATGCCGGGCGGTTATCCCCTGCTTACCAATCGGCCTCTCAAGCGAGGCAGCGCTCCACGGCATTCGCGCCCGCTCGCCGTTTCGCCCATTCGCCGTTTCGCCTCACGCCGGCCGTCTAAAACCCATCTTTTCTATCCGGGCGAACAAAGTAGTGGACTCACACCCAAAAGCTCGGCGGCTCCGCCGATACCTTTGATTCTCCAACCGGTCTTCTGGAGCACAATGGAAAGGTTCTCCCGTTCGCGCCGGCGTATTTCCGCTTCAGTTAAGTACCCGGCATTGCTGTCATCGCGGATCGCCGGCTTCTGGAAGGTTAGTTCCGCCGGCGGGTTACCCATCGGTAGATCAAACTCCAAAGCGCCACCTTGAGCAAGGACGGCAGCTCTTTGAATCACATTACATAGCTCGCGAATGTTGCCCGGCCAATCGTAGTTGAGCAGCATCTCTGTCCCGGCTCGGGTTAACCTTGGTCTTGGACAGCTGAGTTCATTTACTACTGTATCAATAAAATGGGAGGCGAGCCCTGGAATATTTTCTTTCCGCTCCCGTAGCGGCGCAATCTCGATCGGAAAAACATTCAGCCGGTAATAAAGATCTTCACGAAAGCGGCCGGCTGCGATCTCTTTCTTGAGATCCCGATTCGTCGCGGCGACGATCCTAACTCGTCGGCGGACAAACAACGACGGCAGATAGATCTCGGTAATGAATTGCGAAAAATGGATTGCCACCAGTCTTTTCGTGAACCAGTTGCGCCAGCGGAATCACGCCTTCCTCCGGCTCGCAGTGAAGAGAATCAGCAATCAGTCGTCCCAAATCCTCACAGCTCAGGGGTGTCAGGACGATTTCCTGCACGATCGCTCCGGCTTGGCGGATTGTTTCGAGCTTGCGCCTCAGCGGATGGGCGGAATTGACTTCGTTGTCTCGATAGGCACCGATGACCATCAAGTGTTGCAGGTCCGATTGGGTCGACAGATCCTCGAGCAGATCGAGCGTGGCTGCGTCGAGCCATTGCAAATCGTCCAGAAATAGCGCCAGCGGGTGCTCGGGTCGGGCAAAGACACCGATGAATCGCCGGAATACGAGTTGGAAACGGCGTTGCGCGTCCTGGACCCCAAGTTCTGGGACTGGTGGCTGCTCACCGATGATCAGCGCTAACTCCGGGACCAAGTCCACCATAAGTTGTCCATTCGCGCCCAACGCCGCTTGAAAATCATCACGCCACAGGCTCAACTCAGCATCGCTCCTGCCGAGAAGCGGCCGGATCAGGCCCTGGAAGGCTTGGGCCAGCGTCGAGTAGGGGATGTCACGTTTGTACTGGTCGAACTTGCCTGAGGCGAAAGCCCGCGCGGCGGAACCAATGCTCTGTGAAGCTCGTTCACGACAGAGGATTTGCCAATCCCCGAATATCCGGAAACGAGCACCAATTCAGGCCTGCCGCTGCTGACAACGCGTTCGAAGGATGCGAGCAAAGCATCTATTTCTCGGGCTCGTCCGTACAATTTTTCAGGAATCAACAACTAATTCGGTATGTCGTGCTCGCCAAGCTTGAATTCGGGGACTTGGCCTTGAGTTTGCCATTCAGCTAGGCATTGCTGAAGATCCCATTCAACGCCCGCCGCTGTCTGGTACCTTTCATCGGCAATCTTGGCCAGCAGTTTCATTGCAATAGCAGAGACAGCAGCCGGAATGCGCCGCGAACGCTCTTCAGGCGGCACAGGCTTTCCGGCGCGGGATACTCCACCGCGGGTGAAAGCACCAAAATATCAGACTCCTCACCCTCACCCCTGCCCCGATGAAGGTTAAGCTCCTTATCATTCCGCAGCAACTCGAAGCGATATGTTGAGAGCTCAATCACAGCCCCGACTCCAGCAACCTGAATTAATCACACAAACCAGAGGGTCCTGTTTCATGGACTTACCCTCTCAAAAAATGCGAGAAGGTGGTTCACCACCATTTCTCCTTCACGCCGAATGATGGGATGTCGAACCTCACTGAAGGCTGATAAACGGTTAGCAACCACTAATCGATAGCCTGCTCTCATAGTGACTCCTTTGCCACATCGACCAAAGACCCGCAGGGAACCATATTCTATTGGACCTTGGTCCAGGAACGCTAAGACGTATGGCTCAACATCGCCAAGCCCTCAACCACCAGCGCTTCCGTTGTGCGCCGGTAACACGAACTGGAAGTTGGTACCAAAACCGGCATTCGGCGTTGCCTGTTGAACCGGCATTCGCTGTTATCCCCTCGCTTGTGGTCGCTCTCGTTAGCAACCGTCTCAAGCTCATCGAGAATACTGGATAGAAGGTCGACGGCTTGCCGAACTTGGCACTCTCTGCCAAGTGGGCCGCTGCTGACCTCCTATAGCCCCGCCAGGTACTGCTGCGCCCTCGCGATCCGCTCACTAGAGACTCTCCCCCTTCATTCAAACTTTTTCTGCTTCAAGAGACTATGCCAGATGGTTTCTACGAGCCAGAGCATTTCTCACGTCGGCCTGCTGTCAGCTGCCCGGCTGCAGTCATGAGGGATCCAGGCTAGGACCAGAGTCCAATGGACTAAGACCAAGGTCCAACGGCAACGGGCGCGGTATTATGCAAACTGCAAGAACTGTACGATCGAACAACTAAAGTGCCCGATAATAGCGTCAACACATTCACAGCCCCGCTAGTTTGCATCGTGGACGATGACTCCTCGATGGCAGACTCGACCCGATTCCTCGTTCGCTCCTTTGGTTTCAGGGCCGAGGCTTTTCTGTCTGCTCAGCAGTTTCTCGATTCAGGCCTACTCGAAGAGACGAAGTGCTTGCTTCTAATCCTCGATCTTCGGATGCCCGGAATTGGCGGCTTGGAATTGCAACGAAATCTGACTAACGCTAACAAAGGTATTCCGATCATTTTTATCTCCGCCCGTGCGACTGAGCACGAGCGGAAGCAGGCAATCGCCGGAGGTGCGGTCGACTTCCTGCGGAAGCCTTTCAACGAAGAAGCGCTGCTTAACGCCATCAATCTAGCGTTGAGTGAGCGCCACCATAGCAAATAGCAAAGTTTGTTGTTAAACGAGCAGAGATAGAAGATGCCTGTTTGCTTCGGAGGTAATCAGGCTGATATCACGCATTTCGATAAGAGAGTGACTCGCCCATTTTTCCAGGCAACTCGCGAAGATAACTAATTGCGAATGCGTATAGTCAAATAAATCTCGTCTCCTACCGCTCCTACGTCGCCCTCGACGCCGAACTCGCTCCGCTTGATGACAAGATAGTTATCGGAGCCGGTCCTCGATTCACCATTCGAACCTTTACTCTGGCCAATAAGGTCGGACCGAAACGTCACCTGTTTCGTGACCCCGTGAAACGTTAATTCTCCGGTCAGGTTGTACTGTTGGTCATTCAGTTTTTCGGTCGACGTATTCTTGAAAGTGATAATCGGAAACCTTTCCACATCCAGAAACCCCGCTCCCTTGATCTGGTTGTTGAGCCCCGAAAGTCCGGTGTCTAATGTGCCAGTTTTGATTTCGAGTTTAACAACCGATCTTTGTGGAGCGTCGGGATCAATTGACACCCTTCCGGAAACGCCTTCGCGGAAAGAACCGCTGATGTTGGTGGTCCACAAAAGGCGGACCTTGAATAGCACGGAAGAATTTTCCGGACTGATCTCGTACGCTTCGACAGCCGCTGCTACCTGAGTTAATGCGCGCGCCAGCAATAGTGCGGAAAAGATCGCCGTTTTCATGGAATTACAGATGGCAGTCTTTATTTCGTCCCGCGATCGTATCGGGTCCCATCGTCCGGGCGCCAAATTGCGAGTTACTTTGCCTCGGACCGATATGTCATCCTTGACGGGCTTCTTCTATCTAATGCACCGACTCGGTCTGGGACGCAAGCGTGCCCCCCGGTTTAACTCTTCGTCTTCCTCGCGAAATATTCTCGTCCAGAATCCGCTTAATTTCGGCAACGGTTTCTGGATGGTCCATCAGGTAGTGACCGGATGGAACCCACTTCTCTGATTCGGCTCCATCCAAATGCGAGCTGGAATAGGTGACAAGTCCATCGGTGCTGCCAGGTCCCGCTATCGGTCCGATATGTCCAATAATGCTATGAAAGGGAACTTTGATCGGCAGCTTAACGAGAGCGTTCAGTAAGGGGTTGGGTGCAATTGAAACCAGACTCGTCGGGCCGCCGCTAGCGGTAACCCGGGCATAGTACGGCGCCAGAACCCCCGGGTATTGTGCTTCCAGGTCTTTTAGTAGGCGGGTCGGAGCTTTGGCAGGCTGAATGATTCGGTTAGTGATACTGCCAATGAGACCACCGGCCAATACGCTCCCTCGATGTGGCACCGAAAGAAAGATAACCCGGTCGATAGAGGGATTATGTCGGAAGAAGAAATATTTCAGGATGGAATCTTTTACGTCCGCAGGGAGTTTCAAACTGTTCAGCGGCTTGGTCGCAAACACGTTCCAGAGAGCGTCGCCTGAGTCCGAAACCAAGGTATGGGCCAGTAATCCTCCCATGCTATGAGCGACAACGACGAGGTGACGCGAGGCAATCGCAGTGCCGCTGGGATCGAATAAGCGCTGGGTCGCTAACAGGTCCTCTCGAAGTTGGGCCGAGCTTTCCAGCATGGGCTGGCCGGTCGGATAAAGAAAAAACCAGGGTTGATAGTGCTCAAGTACTTTTGGGTCTGAGCAAAGGTCGTTCGTCAGATTTTGCCACGTCAGTGGAGTACCAAGCAGGCCATGAATAAACAGGATCGGAATCTTATTTGGATCGTAAGGATGGATCAAATAGACGCCAGTTGCGAACTGAGGATCATCCGGTCTGATAAACGATTCGAAGGAGCTTCCGGCCACTTTCCCAGCGTGCGAATACAATACCGCTAAAGTGGCCGTGTAATCCGCTGCGATCGGATTCGGCCCAGCGCCGGACTCAACCACGGCGGGGTCGAACGTATCGTAGAGTTTGAGCGCGGGTACTTGACCGGGACGCGTTTCTTTGACGGCAGTTATACCAAGGGTAACACCGCTGGTCGGATAGTGGTGCTCTTTCGGGGTCTGCTCGGGGTTTTTGGTGTAGACGACCAGGGGGGTACCCTGTCCACCCATTTTCCATTCGTGGCGAAGACCGAGCTGATGGATTCGGTTTGCCAACACCACTCTAGGATGCCCGGCTAAATATTTTGACGATTCCTCATGCAGGGTCGGCGTCCAGACGACCTCTACCCGCTCTCTGTTCCAAATGGTGTAGCGCTTATCGAATTCAGGGTGAATTGCTGCGTTCGGCAGATAAAAGGTCCTGACCCCAGAAGTCTCAGCGCATCCGAAAAGGAGAGCGCAAATGAGGACCCAGCTAAGGCGAAGGCTGACGGCTGCGGGACGTTTCATGCAAACAATAAGGGAAATCCGGCGACACTTGCTATGCCGGCGTATTAACGGACGCTCCCATGGGTGTCTTTTCTTCGGGCGGTCGCCACCAGCTGCGCCAGCCCTCGGTAAGTTCGATCCAGCCCCATTGAGCGACCGGACGCAGAAGCAGTCTGAGATCGGTCCATTTTAGCGTAAACCCAGGGATTAAACACCGTTGTCCGCGGTTCGCTTTCCCAAGCGTTTTTGCCTGCCGGCGGCTCCTAGCTATGGCCGCAAAACGCCGGTTGTATCCCCTGATAAACGGGAAGACCAATCGCGACACCGGCGATGTAAATGGGGGCGAGAGTAGCGCTTTGGCGCCGAATTTGAAGGGCTGCGAAACCACTCCTAAGTAATAGAGACCGAGATCGAGGCGAAAAGCGATGCTCAGCAGGTCCCACTCTCCCATGTATTCGTATTTATCTTTGTACACCGACTCGAACCAGGAACGGTAGCTAAGCGAGAAATCTCGATTATGACGCTCGATACGTTCTGCCATCGGCTCACCACGTCGTTGAGCCGTGATTAGTTCCGCAGCGCTGGTCGTGGTAAACGAGATCCAATCCATACCTGGACTATAAAATGGATCCATAAAGGCGGCGGCATCACCGACCAAAACAAACCCATCCCCAGCAAAAGTCGTACTGTAGTAAGCAAGGTTCTTTCGCCAGTGGACGTCGTTCTCATCGAATTGAGCATCGGCCAGCATTTCGCGGGCAACAGGATGTTGCATAAGGAACGCCTTTAACCGATCACCCAGTTTCCCGTCTGTCTGGGGCCAATGAACGATTCGCTGATCGAACACGACACCGACACTGACGTCGCCACCCTTTAACGGAATCCACCAGCTCCACCAACCGTCGCCAATGACATGATTCGTGGCCGTGCCCCGAATCCCGCAGATAGCGGAAGCCCAGCGCGGATACTTCTCTGCGAGCTCATAACTGTCCCAGTCTTTGACGCCCTTCCAACGAGACCAAGCTGCCGCCGTGGGATGGTCAGTGTTTTGCCGCCACCAACCTTCTTTCCGGGCCAGCAACGCGGCGACTCCAGAGGCATCGACAACCCAGCGGGCGCTAACGGTCTCGGTGCTATCGCCGTTCCGGAATGTGACTACCTGGTGCCCTCCCGAATTCAGCTCCACCTTGGTCACGCTGACAGGACGGAGCAGCTTGGCCCCGGCGGCGCAAGCACGGCGCAACACCTCCTCATCGAAAGTCGCCCGGTCGAGCTGATACGATGGCAGACGCACTTGATAGTGCCCTCCCACTTCGCCGGCATCATCCAACGACTTCACGTCGTCATTGGTAAACCAAAACCGCAGCCCTTGTTTCACCAAATGGGATTCGTTGAGGTACTTTGTCATCCCCAAGACGCGCCCCATAAAAAATGCGCTTACCTCGACGGTAGCTTCGCCAACTCGACGCGTGAACTGCTCCGATTTCTCCAAGATTAGGAGGTTGAGCCCTGGGTTGCTACGCAAGAGTAAGGTCGCGGTGGCGGCGCCGGACAGCGCACCGCCGATCACGATCACGTCATAAGCTGAATCAGCCCTGTTTACTGCAGAGCTCATTTGGGTTGAAAGCTCATTCGGGGTGCAATCATGGAGAACTGCTTTTGTAAGAACACCAGGAAATGAAAGAGCCACAGGCGCCAGCGGACCTCTGGTAGCTGTTTTTCGCTGCCCGCCAAGACGGAATTCACCGCTGGCACGACCTTGAAAAACTCTTTCGGATGGAAGAAGACTTCAGCGAACTCCTGTGTATACCAGGAAGTCACGAACCTTAAGTACAGATCCATGACCTGGCCGATTCTGCGTTCATAACGATTGAACTCGGCCTGCCGGCGGGCGGGCTCTCGTAAGACCCGGTCGAGCATGTCAGCAGCTTTTTCCCCTGAAAGGACAGCAATAAAAACACCGCTGCTCCAAACGGGATCGATAAAACCAGCCGCATCCCCTGCTAATACCCAACGATCGCCAGTAAACCGTTTGCTGCGGAAAGAGAATTCACCCGTCGCGTGCACATCGGTTACGCGCCTCGCCCTTTGCATTTGGTCACTCGCCATCGGGTTCTGCTCGAGAATCTGCTTATAGGCTTCTTCCGGGTTCAACCGCATGCGCTTGAAAGTCTCTGCGTCGAGAACGATCCCGATACTCGTCTTTTTCGCAGTGATGGGAATCATCCAGATCCATCGGTCTTTACCCCGGACCATTTTAATCAGCGTACCGTCGATCCCGGGCTCACGATCGACATTTTCAAAGTGCGCATA
>JAFAIO010000426.1 GCA_019236675.1 Verrucomicrobiota bacterium | reverse complement strand
TCACTGATTACTGATTACTGATTACTGATTACTTTCGCCCCTTGGCCGACTGATATGGAAAACCTACTCTGGACCAACTCCAAGAAAGGGTCGAAGGCCGTCATCATGGTGATCGCCTGTCTGGCGAGCATCTGGGTAGTGATTCCTTTTCTCTGGGCTATTGATAACTCCTTCAAAACCCCAGCCGAGATCTTCAAACCTGGCGCTCTTATTCCATTTCTGCAATTCACACCAACGCTAGACACCTGGACTGAAGTTTTAGGTGATCCACAGGCGTTGAACTGTCTTTTGAGCAGCGCTTTGGTCGGCCTAGGAACCACTTTGCTGGTGCTGCTCATTGGAACACCCGCCGCCTACAGTTTGGCCCGGTTTGAGTTCAAGATGAAGAGCCGGGATATCACGCTCTGGTTTTTGTCACAACGCGTGTTGCCGCCGGTAGTCGTGTTAACACCGTTTTACATTCTTTTGGCGCAGGTCGGTCTGATCGACACCTGGATCGGCCTGATCCTCCTTTATTCCACCTTTAACCTGGCTTTTTGCGTGGTCATTATGCGGGATATTTTCCGCGACGTTAGTAAAGAGGTTGAAGAAGCAGCCAGAATCGAGGGCGCTTCTCTTTGGCAAATTTTTTGGATGATCGCTCTGCCGCTCTCTCTAGATGGCCTGATTGTAACAGCTTTTATCGTTTTCGCGTTTTGTTGGAACGAGGCTTTATTTGCATCAGCGGTTACTTCACAGCACGCCGCTACCATGCCCGCCTTTATCCTAGCTTCGCGTAGTACGCGCGGAGTGGATTTTAATTATGCCGCCGTCAATACCATCCTGGCGATCGCTCCTCCCGTAATCATGTCGTTCTTCGTTCAACGCTACCTGGCGCGAGGGTTGTCGTTCGGCGCTGTAAAGGGGTAGTTCTCCTTGAGTAAGAGCTACGCGTTGCAACATGGTACGGAGTAATCAGTAATCAGTAATCAGTGATCAGTAATCAGTGATCAGTAATCAGACATTTTCGGATGAGTTAACTATCGACACGGTTGCACGTCGCGATACGGCAGTTCGTGCACGCTATCATTTCGGTTCGAAAGTCCAGAATGCCGACCGACTGGTCTTTGCTGCGGAAACCCTGATTACTGACCCACTGATTACTGATTACTTCGGGACCAGCTGCCATCAATCACTTAAGCCGTTCTACATCCCACCTCTCACCAACACAAACCAGTGGCCATTGTTGAACTAACCAGCGTAGTAAAAAAATACGGTGATGTTTTAGCCGTAGAAAACTTTAATCTCAAAACGACCGAGGGCGAGTTTGTGGTGCTTGTCGGCCCTTCGGGTTGCGGGAAAACCACGACCATGCGGATGATCGCCGGCCTGGAAACCGTAACCGGCGGTGAAATCAAGATCGCCGGAAAAAATGTGGTCGGAATGATACCACGCGAGCGTGACGTCGCCATGGTTTTTCAGAACTACGCCTTATTCCCGCATATGAATGTTTTCGGGAATATGTCTTTTGGGTTACGGCTTCGGAAATTTCCTCGTGATACGATCGAGAAACGGGTCCGGGAAGCGGCCAGCATTCTCGGCATCGAACACTTGTTAAACCGCAAACCGAAAGAGCTTTCCGGTGGCGAACGGCAACGTGTCGCGCTGGGGCGGGCGATCGTCAGAGAACCTCAAGTCTTCCTGATGGACGAACCCCTATCGAACATTGACGCGAAGTTGCGGGTAGAGATGCGCGCAGAGATAATTAAGCTCCAACGCCGGCTAGGGGTCACAACCTTCTATGTCACTCACGATCAGGTCGAAGCTCTGAGTATGGGCGACCGCATCGTAGTGATGTCTAAAGGCAGGGTTCAACAAATCGGGACGCCTAAAGAGCTGTACCACAATCCGGACAACCTTTTTGTGGCAGGCTTTATCGGGAGCCCGTCGATGAATTTTATTCGAGTGCAAGTCAATGAGAAAGGCAGCCTCTCGGCGGGAGAAAATTTTAACGTCGCCTTGCCAAACCAACTATCGGATGCAGTCCGCTCGAAAGAGCTGCGGGAAGTAATTTTAGGTGTGCGCCCGGAACATCTCCGGTTAGTAGGAAACGGCCAAGCCGAAAACCCGATTCCGGGAGTTGTGGACGTGGTTGAACCCCAAGGCTCGACAACGATCCTCCAGGTAAGTGTTGGTGCTGACACCAAGATCATTGCTCAAGTCAACGAGCAATGGGGCCGTCAGCCCGGCGAGCGCTTACAGCTTTCCATCCCGCCTGACGCGATCCATCTGTTCGACCCCACGACCGATCAGAGGGTGGCGGGGTAGGGATCGTTGATGAAGTCAAGCGAGGTGGCGCGGAAGTAAGCAGTAAGCAGTAAGCAGTAGGTCAGTAATCAGTTTTCATAGTCGCGACGCCGCAATCCAGCCACTGCTTACTGCTTACAGCTTACAGCTTACAGCTTACCGCTTACTGCTTACTGCTTACTGCTTACTGCTTACTGCTCACGCGCCTCGAACCAGCTACTTTTCCCCCGGTACTGCTTCGGGCACTTCCGCCGGCGCGTGTTTCTCTTGGTAGAGCTGTTCCAACACCTTAAGGGTGTCGGCTACGTTCCGTTCGATCGTGTACTCGTGGCCTCTCTCGGCACAAGCAGCGCGTATTTCGAGCTTTTGGGAAAGGGTGCTCCAGCGATTAATTGCGTCTGACAAGGCCGGAATGTCTTCCGGATCTTTCAAAATTTCTCCGTGTACCCCTGGCTCAATAATCTCCGAGAAACCGTTGTTAATCGTTGTGATCACCGGTGTACCGGCAGCGAGTGCTTCCAGACAGGCATTCGAAAAGGGATCATACAATGTCGGCAACACGAACATATCGGCTGCGACCGACAGAGAATGCATGTCCTCGACCGCACCCAAAAACCGGACCGATTTCGGAGTGAAGGGCGGTTTTTTGCCTTCTCCGGCCACTAAGAGCTTAATATGCCTATTGTTCAGCTTCAGAACTGCATCGATAGCGAAGCGCAACCCTTTGCGCTCCCAGCCGGACCCGGCAAAGAGGATGCCGATATCCAGGTCCGTAAGCCCCCAGTCATAGCGATGGTCCCAACGAGACCCGGGCTTCTTTTTAAAATGAGTGTCCGCAATTCCGTTATAGATGACGGAGATATCAGCTTCCGGATAATTAAACTCTGAGATGATCTGACGCTTAATCATCTCCGAATTCGTGATCACGCGCGTGGCTTTCTTTTCCGCTAGAAGGCCTTGTTCCAGCTCAACCAACTCATTGTGTTTCCCATTCATGAAACGGAGCGATTTACGCCACTTGGGCTCAAATGCTTCCCGTTTCTCGAGCCAGACCCGGTGCACGCCGTCTCCGGCGCGATAGCAATCGCATTCGAGAATCCGCTCAAGACTGAACAAGATTTCGACGGAGTGGCGAGCTGCTGCCACCGCGCTAGCAAAACCCAGGGGAGAGGACTCCTTGAAGCGGACCAGCTGGCCGTAGGGCCATTCGGCAGCCGGCCATTCCTCAGTCGCAAAGAGAGTCAATTGATGCCCGGCATCAGATAATGCGCGGCCTAACCGCTTCAGGTAGCTCTCGGCGCCCCCAGTGCGGGAGAAACCCCTTCGTACTAGTCCGATCTTCATTTAATTCTGCTGGACGGGATTCTACAACATATTGTGAGGCGAATAAAGAGAAACGGCAGGGAAGGGACGTGACATGGCGATTGGGCGACGGGGCGAATGGGCGCATTTAGACAAGGTTATATTAACTCCATAATTACCATAGGGAGTATAGGTGTCATCCGTTAACAGCACCATCGCGCGCCCCTTCGCCGTATCGCCGTCGCCGTGTCGCCCTATCGCCCTATCGCCGTGTCGCCCCTAGCCCCGCCGTTGACGCCGCCCACCCCAGGGTTGACCTTTCGCCCCGATCGATGGAGCAAGCTTATCTACCGAAGAGCGTTCTGTATGCCACATCTGCACGCATCGGCGGCATTGGTCTTGATGCAGTCGCACTGGAAACATTGCGTGGCCTGAAAGACCAATTGGGGCTCGCAATCGCCTTCGGCTTGCGAACCGCTTCATCGGGTGTTGACCGCTCCGACGCCGACGATTGGCTCAGGCAAGGCCATTTAGTGAAGAATCTGAGCTGGCATCCGGTACGTCTGCTTT
>JAFAIO010000417.1 GCA_019236675.1 Verrucomicrobiota bacterium | reverse complement strand
CGCAGTCAGCGAGGAAGCCGCTGGTTAGTGCTGCACCACGTTCCGCCGGCCACTCAGCCGGATGCGTCCGGCGAGGAACTCGAGTCGCTGGAACTTCTTCGTCGCTATTTACCGGACTTTTTTGTTTGCGGACATAGTCACCAGTTTCCGTACTTAACCGGAAAGAGTTGGGCGCAGATGGTCGCCGGAGTGAATCTACTCGTGCCGGGGCAGCTATTAAGGGCACCGTTCCCGAACCATATTACTGTGAATACAGAGTCCGGCGAAGCGCGTTGGCACACTGCGAGTAGCGTTTGGATTCCCGAGGACGGTCTATACGACGATTGCATCTCGGTTCCTAGAGCATCTTGCAGCGGACCGTGTTAGACGGATTGTTGTTCGAAAAAGTGGCTAAGAAGTGGCTAAGGACGCTCCTACTTAAGCAGATATTTCAGAGTCCTAGTTGCGCGTTAGTTCCTTGAAATTAAGCGCTTGCACCCGGCAGGGCTCGAACCTGCAACCCTATGATCCGAAGTCATATTCTCGGTCCTGTCCGTGGTGGGAAACGGCGCTTCGACGGCCTTGGTTAGTTAATTTCAAATTTGTTGCATTTACCTGTCATTCTGATCGACTAATGTCGCGCCAATTAGCATTAACTTACCAGTGCCAGCACCAACCGGGGTCTTTAGATCTCGGGCAAAGCGGCGACAGCCTTCGCCAAAGCTTCGGTGTCAACATGGGTGTAGTGAGCGCTCATCGCCTTAGAGTCGTGTCCAACCAGCTCCATGACGACAGCTTCCGGGATACCCGCATCCTTCAACAACGAGACTGCCGTGTGTCGCAGCGCGTGAAAGCTCAGACCGTTGGACGAGCGTTTAGCGTTCCGGCCTTTGCCTTGGCTTCTATGCGGTGCTTTATCACGAAGCCCGGCTTGTGCCAATAGATTGGCAAATTGGTTCGAGAGAGTTCCGGAGCGCTTTTGGCTGGTGACTGTAGCCGCTGCCTTTGGATGGAAATAGCCCTCACGACCGGCTGGCAGACTTTCAATGTGAGTCTTGAGCGGCCGCGCGATTGGAATCGACAGTCGCTTCCCGGTTTTGCGGGTCTTGATCCGGATTTCGTTTCGTGCCAAGTCGACATTGTCCCACCGCAAGGTTGCCAGATCGGCCAATCGCTGGCCGGTATAGAGTCCGAAGAGGACTAGGCTTCTCCACTCTTTATCAGCCAATTGGATCACACTCCGGATCTCGGAAACCGTGAACGGCCGGCGAGCGCCCTCTGAAGTCTTGCGAACGGATTCCACGAATTCGGTCGGGTCTTCGATGATGTACCCGTCGCGCTTGGCTGAACGAAAAAGGAGCTTGATGGCTTTAAGGTCGTGGTTGGTCGTGGTGGCGCTTGCTTTCTGGGCAACCTGGTTGCGGAACTCAGTGATCATCCTGCGACTCACAGCCGACAGATCGAGGTCAGCCGCTGGCCCAAGGAATCCGAGAAACTTCGTCATGCTCTTACGATAGAAATCGTGTGTTGCCTGGGCGACTACAGGCGGAGCCTTACTTTTCAACCAAGCCTCGATGAATTGGCGGACCGTCGCAGAGGGAAAGGTTTCGCCATAAGCCTCGCGCGCCAACTCGGCCAATGTCTGGCGGACCGTGTGAACCGGTAGCTTGCGCTGGGTGATCTGTTCGTATTGCTCGGCGATTTTCATCGCCTTCTTACGATCGGTTTGTTTGGTTGAGAGCCGGCGCTGTTTGCCTTGCAAATCGCGGAAACAAGCGAACCAATATTTGCTACGCGCTTTTTTGGTGAGGCTAGCCATGGGAGAAAAATGGAAACTTCTGCTGGTAACAAGTACCCAGGACTGCTGGTAACATCCAGCAATTTCCATCACGATCAACTTCTCTCTTGTCTCACTGCAGATCCTTTATTTAAGCACGTTGATGGACCTCCATGGAAGTCTATGGACGAGATCTGGCGAGCCAGGGGTTCGAATCCCCTTACCTCCATATCGTTGACCTGGTGAATTTTTTCATGCTCGTCTCGAGCCCGCAATCAGCGATCTAAATTAGGGGGGCGACCCCAGAAAAACTCGGCTCTGAAGCAGAGACTTTGCTAATGGAGGGCATGTATTGATATGTTCAGGCAAACATATTGTACAGGCCTGGATTTCCGGGACCTGAGTTCAACAACTTTTCGCAATTAGGACGGTCTCCCCAAAACAACGAATGTCATGACGACAACGCTCGCGAAACCTACACTTACCTCCAGGCGCACACGAGCTGACGTCATTGCTTGCGTCGCTTCTCTGGTTGATGCGTTAGCCTGTCTGACTTTCCTTTTTTGCAGTTTGATCCCACAAACGTGGGTCGCCTCTATATTGCATCACTGATCGACCCAATCACTTGCGTTATAGGCTATTGGGTCATGTTCGGACGTCTTCGCCCCACCAGACCGATCTTGGCCGATTTCGGCATTTCCATTTTGATCTTGGGTACCTTCTTTCTCACCTGCCAAAACGCGGTGGAAGAGTTAGGCAACCTCAAGCTTTTTCCTGCGACGTACGTCAGTGCGGTCGACTTAGATACTTTGCTGGGACTATTTGCATCGTACACCCTGCCGATTGGGTTGGCGATTTACGCTTGGCTTATCGCGACTAGTCCGCTCCTTCGCCGGTGGCTTGGATTCATGATTGGCATCCAAGTGATCATTCTGTTCGTCGATCTCAGCGTTTTTAATATGCCTGGGGTTAGCGATTTCGTGACTGCGGTCTATGCGATCATCCTTTCGCTTGCTAAGGCGGTCTGGTTTCTTTCACCACTAGCCCTGAATCAGGCTGAGGTGGATCTCAATAAACCGAGGATGACAATACGGAAAGCTCACAAAGGACACAAAGACTGACGCTATCGCTATGAATCTGTCTGTCTTCGTGTCCTTTGTGAGCGTTACGTATTGTGCAGGCAGTGACGGTGGTCGTCGGTTGTTTTTGGCCGAGCTCTGGTTCCGTTCTATTAGTCTTGGCGTCGCTTTCCAGAAACAGTAGGATCACAAACCGTGGCTGCCGGCGAGTTCACAGATAAGGTCGTTTTCGTTACCGGCGCGACCTCCGGCATCGGGCGAGCGGTTGCGCTGGCCTTCGCTCGCGAGGGCGCAAAGGTCGTGGGCGCCGGCCGGAATGAGCAAGCAGGCCGCGAAACCGAGCGTTTGGCAGAAACAGGATCCGGAAAGCCGGGAAATTTTTTGTTTGTGAAAATTGATCTCGTTGAGGAGACCGACATTATCGGGGCTTTAGCCGATGTGGTTAACACTCATGGTAGACTGGATCACGCTGTGAATTGTGCCGCGGTCGACATCGCGGCAGACCTGCTCGCCTATACTGCAACGGATTTTGATCGGATTTTTAATGCTAATGTCAGAGGCCTTTTTCTGTGTTTACGCGAAGAGGTCAAGGCGATGAAACTGAACGGCGCAGGGTCGATCGTTAACGTCGGATCTGCGGCCGGACAACGTGCGTTTCCTGGTAACGCCCTTTACAATGCCAGTAAAGCGGCGGCAAAAATGCTCAGCCAGACCGCTGCAGTCGAATGCGGCAAACTCGGGATCCGGGTCAATGAGCTCGCTCCGGGTCCAGTCTTTACCCCGATGCTGGAAGAATACTTCGAGCTTTCGAAAAAGACGGACTCGCCTGCGACAAAAGAGAGTGTGGCAGCCGCGGTCCCGCTCGGTCGAAATACTAATGCCAGGTGATATTGCCAATGCGGTGCTCTTTCTCAGTTCGGCCCAGGCGGCCAATATTACCGGAGCGTCCTTGGCAGTGGATGGTGGTTTTGTCCTCGGGTAAGGCGACAACCCAGGAAATGGGTTCGGAGATGGAAGGGCGAGTGCTGGAAAGTTCTAATAGCCAAGAAACCGAAGGCGGTGAACGCTGCTGGATTCGCGTGAAGATATCCCCCTGTTTAATTCTGTTTTCTGGTCTTGCCTTTGTGTTTGGGCTGTTCGGAGGTCTAGCTCAGGCTGACACTGTGATTGCTGACTCCGAAGCAGCGCAGCATGTTGGACAAACTGTTTCGGTCGAAGGGACGATTACCAAAGTCTTCAAGAGTAAGAATGGGAATACGTTCCTAAATTTTGGCGGCGATTATCCGGATGTCACCTTCGTGGTTTGGATCCCGCAGGATGCACCCGAGGCGGCGGATCCAAATCTGGTTAATTTGGAGGGTAAGAAGGTGAAGATCGTAGGTACGATTCAGCTTTACCGCGGTAAACCGGAGATAAAGGTCAGCGCCAAGGAACAGATTGTGGTTGAGTGAGTGGCTACGAGCCCAAGCACGGGGTGCAATTCTGACAGCCGCATTACTCCACACTCCATTACTCCATCACTCCGCTTGCCAGGATTCGAGAACAGCGACTCGACTGAGCTCGCCGAAGGCCTGTCGGCCGTAGCTTTCGCTTTATGCTCAAGGTCGGCCTCGCAAGCGAGGCAGCGCTCCACAGAAAGGCAGCGAAGGCGGAAGGTCGAGAACGAAGCCTCACGAGGTGGAACGGTCGGTAGCATCCACTAAGGCAACGGTCGCTTCCCGGGACCATTCTTTGCTGCGGAGCGCCATAAATATTGCCACTAGCGATAGGGCCACCCCTGCAGAAACAAACAAGGTTGGAAAACCCAATTGTACTAATAGACCGCTCACCGCTAACGAGATAGGCGCCAGTCCTGTTGAACCGAGTACCAAAGCGCTCATCACGCTGCCCCGGAAGTTCGTATTGATGTTGCCCTGTAACCAGGCCACGACGAAAATATTGGTGTAGCCGGCAACCACGCCCAAGAGACCCGCGATCACCAGAACCGACCAGAATGGAAGGTCCAGGCCTAGGACGAGCAGCAGCATGGCCATGATGGCAGAAGCTCCCAGGATCATTAAGCGCAAGTCTTTATCGATGCGCCACACGCCCGCCGCCAGGGTTCCTACCA
>JAFAIO010000392.1 GCA_019236675.1 Verrucomicrobiota bacterium | reverse complement strand
AGTGACGAAAGGCAATCCCGTTAGCTGTGCGATCTCGGCCGCAGCGTCTTCAGCAAAACCGGGCGCTGAGTTGATGCCGGTGCCGACAGCGGTGCCGCCCAGTGCCAATCTGTAGACTCCCTTTAATGCCTCCTCGAGCCGCTCGAGATTATCCGCGAGCATGCCTTGATAACCGGACCACTCCTGACCCAGCGTCAGCGGGGTCGCGTCCTGCATATGGGTGCGCCCGATCTTGATGATGTCTTTCCACTCCTCAGCCTTCGCCGCGATAGCGTCGTGCAACGCCTTCACTGCCGGCATCAACCGCTGCTTCGTATTTACCGCGGCCGCGATATACATCGCAGAGGGAAACGAGTCGTTAGAAGATTGCGCCATGTTAACGTGATCGTTGGGATGAACCGGATCTTTACTCGCCAGCGCTGTACCTGCCAGTTGGCAGCACCGGTTCGAGATCACTTCGTTGACGTTCATGTTAAACTGCGTGCCGCTGCCGGTCATCCAAACGTGCAATGGAAACATGTCGTGATGCTGGCCGGCGAGTATCTCGTCGCAAACCTCAACGATCAGCTGGTGCCGCCTCTCATCCAGCCGTTTGTCGGCATGATTCGCGTTAGCCGCTGCCTTCTTTAAAATGGCGTACGCGGTTATCATCTCGCGAGGAATTAGATCTTTGCCGATACTGAAATGTTCCAGTGAGCGCTGGGTTTGCGCTCCCCACAATCGGTCGGCTGGCACTTTGACTTCACCGAGCGAGTCTTTCTCTATTCTAGTTTCTATTGTGCTCATCATTCTCCTTTTGCGGAAAACAGTTAATTCTTACACCCGTCTACCTATGCGGAAAAGAAAAGCAATTCGTATTGCCGGGCTTTGCCCCGAAGGGAATGCCGTAGGGACGAGCTCCTGCTCGTCCGCGATTGCGGGGATGTAACGTCCAAATCAAAAACCCGGACGAGCGGAAGCACGTCCCTACCGTATCCCCCTTCGGGGCAAAGCCTGCTCCGACGGCTTTTTAATTTGCCGTCAGGCTAGCTTTTTCATCCTGCAGGCGCAGGACTTGGCTCCCGGGAGTCGGCTGCCGATACTTCTGATCGCGCTCCAGACAGTCTCTAGGAGATAGCCAACGTCCAAAGGCTTAGTCAAACATTCGACGGCGTCGCGTTTACGCGCTCCAACCGGAATCGGAATATCATCATCGCCCGTCAGAAAAATCGTCAGGATTTCAATCTCCCGCCTAAAGAGCTCCTGCCGGAGACCAAGACCAGTTAATCCCAGTGGTAGGTCGACAATCAAACACCCAAGAGCTTCCCAGTGAGCATTGGAAAAGAACTCTTGTGTTGACGAAAATGTTTCTAGATTCAACCCGGTCGACCGTAAGAGACTGCTCAGGCTTTCCCGGATCGCAATGTCGTCGGCAACAATGCAGACAAGCGCGCAAGTGTGGACCAGCGCATCGCTTTGATTCACGATCCCCTCCTTTGCAGAAAGTGTTTCATTGTTGCAACGCCTCTATTTCACGATTTTGAGGAACGACCTTGCCGGCCGAAACTAAGATTCCGCAGAACATAACGTTGCCTGAGTCTGCACCAGCAATCGTAAAAACTACGATTCGGTAACATTAAAAAATATTTATCTCTAGCCCCGCGCAGAGGGGGCGAAGGACGCAACGGATTACTTACTAGTCAGGTCGTACGAGGCGATTGGCCGGTCGGTCAATGCCACCGTTGAGATGTTCCGGCGAGCTCAGTCGAGTCGGATGAGATGCTTCTCATCCGTATCACAGTAACTAACAATCGGCCAGGCTAGGTTTTTTCAAACCCAGCTTTTCCATGCGCGACGCCAGTGTGGTCGGCCTCACTCCTAAGAGCTCTGCCGCGCCGGCGGCTCCTTTGATTCTCCAGCCCGTCTTTTGGAGCACAATCGACAGATTCTCCCGTTCGCGCCGGCGTATTTCTGCTTCGGTTACATATCCAGCATTGCTATCATCGCCAGCCGCCGGCCTTTGGTAGACTGGTTCTGCCGGCGGGTTGCCTATTGGCAGATCGAAGTGCAAAGGGCCACCCTGAGCAAGAATCGCAGCTCGCTGAATCACATTATATAGTTCGCGGATGTTGCCCGGCCAATCGTAGTTCAGGAGCGTCTCTATTCCTGCTTGGGTCAGCCTAGGTGCTCGACAACCCAGTTCTTTTACCGCTATCTCGCTGAAATGGGACGCGAGGAGTGGGATATCTCCTTTCCGGTCCCGTAGCGGCGGTACTTTGATTGGAAAAACGTTCAAGCGATAGTAGAGATCTTCACGGAACCGGCCGGCAGCAACCTCTTGCTTAAGGTCACGATTAGTCGCCGCGACAATCCGCACATCCGCGGTTCGGCTGCTCGTGTCTCCTACCCGTTCGTAAGACTTCTCCTGCAGCACCCGGAGCAATTTGCTTTGCAGCTCGAGCGGAATCTCGCCAACCTCATCGAGGAACAAAGTCCCACCATCGGCGGCCTCGAATCGCCCCATCCGGTCTTTCACCGCGCTGGTAAACGCGCCTCTAACATGGCCGAAGAACTCGCTTTCAAACAATTGCTTCGGAATAGAAGCGCAATTAACTCGCACCAACGGCTTCGCTTTGCGAAGGGAATGACGATGAAGTTCTCGCGCAATCAATTCTTTTCCGCTGCCAGTCTCACCTAGCACCAAAACATTTGCATCGGTTGGCGCCACTATCTCGATCTGCCGAGTGATTTGCTCCCATGCTCGGCCTTGACCGATAATTTCCCCAAAAGCAGAAGCTGTTTTCAAAACTACGTTGCAGTGCAAAGACATAACGATTTAAGGTTGGTATGGCAGAGCGTGTGATGCTTTCGGATGGCAAAATCTGCCAAGATTTTCTTGGATGTTTCCCTCTAGAATCGGCCTGCGGTTGAGGTAACTCCTGACGGCGCCCCAGACAATCTCCAGGAGATAGTCATCGTCCAAAGGCTTCGACAAACACTCGACCGCACCGCGTTTCGCCGCCCCTACCGCAACTGGAATTTCATCATAGCCGGTCAGAAAAATGGTCGGGATTCTAATCTCGCGCCTAACTAGCTCCTGCTGCAGACCAAGACCAGTTATTCCCGGTAGCTGTATGTCGATAATCAGGCACCTGAGAGCTTCTAATTGAGCGTTGCTCAGGAACTCTTCTGCCGAGGAAAATATTTCCACGTGTAAACCGGCCGATCGAAAGAGACTACTGAGGCTCTCCCGGATCGATATGTGGTCGGCAACGACGCAGACAAGCGGGCGATCGTTGTTCGGTAGAGTGGTTCCACCCATAATCCCTCCTTTGGAGAACAAGTGTTTCATCGTTTGTAACACCTCTATTTCCCGATTATGAGGAACGACATTTCAGAAAACATTACTTTTTTTGGATGCGCCCCGTGGAGCGCTGCCTCGCTTGCGAGGCCGTTCGGTCGGAGCCCGTGGAGCGTTGCCTCGCTTGCCAGGCCGTCCGGTCGGAGCCCGTGGAGCGTTGCCTCGCTTGCGAGGCCGATGGCAAGCCGGGAAGCCCCTCGTTCACGTATTAGTTGCGTCACCGCTCTTGGTTGCGACCTTCGTTTCTCCACACGCAAGAGCGCAGCACGAACAATGGCCCTGCGAAGCGGTTTCCCCTGTTGACCATCGGCCTCGCAACCTGTCGCGCCGTAGGCCTGGCGAAGGCGGAAGCGAGGCAGCGCTCCACGGCGTCGTTCCTGACTGCTTAATATCGAACCGCTGGCGGGTGCTTCAGGAGTTCTTGGAAGCGTGGATCCTTCCGCAATGGATCCCAAAACGGTGAGTAACGAAGATTGTTCACCCCAATTCCGTTTGGAACCTCCAGCAGGTGCGGAAGAGCGGCGATCGCCTCATCAATATCACCGCAGCGCGCTTGAACTTCCGCCAGGTATCTTTCGGTACGCGGTTTGACGTAGGCGTCTTTGTCGAAATCAGCCACTGCTTGACGCGCCTGCTCCAACGCGTTCGTTTTGTCGCCGAGGCCGGCATAGGCAAGCGCAAGCATCGAGCGCGTCTCGCGACCCGACGGAATCACGGACCCGGGAGTGGGCGCAATTGTATGAATCACCTGCTCAAATGTCGCGCGCGCTTTGTCGGGATGCCCGGCCCATTCTTGGCAGTAGCCCTGGTGCACCAGAACCCAGGTATCTGCGAAACTCAGCGGTTTCCCTGACTTAAGACTCTTTGTTGCCTGTTCAGTCCAGAAGAGTGCCAGATCAAATTTGCGTTCGTACATCGCCACCCAGGCGCGGACACTCAGGACAACTGGTTCTGTAGAATCGTTCGGGAGACGCGCGAGCCATTTGTCGGCCTCGTCCAAACGGCCTGAATCCTGCAAATAACTGGCTTTTTGTATGATCGCCTGTTCATCGTTAGGAGAAATTTCCAAGGCCCGATCGATGGCTGCTCCGTAATCGGCCAATCGGGATAGAGGCTCGAATAATTGCGGTGCGATCCCCGCCCATAGTCGGACGTTGCGTGGATCAAGCTCGGTCGCTTTCAAAAAATGAGCTTCAGCTTCTCTCCAATGACCGAGTCTGATCTCCGCCAAACACATGTACTCGCTAACCAGCGCGCTGTTGGGCAGATACTTTTGCGCTTCGCGATAGGCTTGAAGTGCACCAGGCACGTCGTACAACACCCGAGAGCGATAAGCGCCCTCCGCCAACCAAGCTTCACCCACATCGGGCTGAAGCGCCATCGCCCGGTCGGCCGCCTCCTTGACCGCCGTAGCGGAGTTCGCCTCCCGGTCGATGCCACTGCTGTAGAGAAAGCTTCGAATAAGACTTAAGCGCGCCCAGGCGACAGCAAAGTTCGGATCGAGCAGGACAGCTTCTACATAAGCCGCGCCAGCTTCCTGCGCCGAAGAATCATTGGCTTGGCCGTGCTCTAGTCCAACCCCGCGAAGGTAAGCATTGTAAGCCGCCCCGTTCGCGGTAGGCCGGTTGCTTCTGATTCTTTGAGTGAGCTTTGAGTCCAGCTGTTGCGCGACTGCGTTGGCCACTTCGGTTTCGATGGCAAAGGCATCATCAAAAACGCGATCGTAGGTATTAGCCCAAAGATGAGTTTCACTTAGGGCATCTATCAGCTGCACATTGACTCGAACTTTGTCAGCCACTATCTGGACAGAGCCTTCTAGAACCCTGCCGACCCCGAGTTGCTTCCCAACCGCTTTTAGGTCCACTGGTTTGCTCTTGTACTCTTCTGTGGACGTTCTTGAGATCACTTTGAGATCAGCGAGACTGGCCAGCTTGGTCAGGACCTCATTTTGAATACCGGCAGCCAGAAACTGGTCTTTCGCATCAGGGGTGAGATTTTCGAAGGGCAGAACGGCGATCGACCGGCCAAGCTCGGAGGTAGATCGCGCGCGTTGATAGAAGAAGTTGGCAGCGACAGCGAATATGATCGCCAGCACCAATCCGCCTCCCGTGACGACCAGATACTTTCGTCGTCGGCGCGCGGCGGGTTCGAACCGAAGATGACAACGGTGAACGGTCGTACGCAGTGCGCGCGCGGTCTGTGGTCGGTTGCGGGGATCGACCGACAACATCGACTTCAACAGCGCGATGACCTCGGCGGGGGCACGTGCGGCTTTGAGTTGCTCCAGGGGAAGCGGTTCCGTCTGCCTTGCTCTAATTTCTTCGATTGAGCGGCCCGCAAACGGTGTTCGCCCGGTCAGCAGATACCACAACGTCACGCCTACTGCGTAAATATCGGAACGCGTATCGATCTGCTGATGCCGAGCTTCGTCGAATTGCTCCGGACTGGCAAAGGCAGGTGTACCGATGAATCCTGCTTGCGTTTCAACCGTCGCGTCACCCGCCATCACCTTGGCGACGCCGTAGTCGATGATCTTGACGATGAGTTGTCCGCTAGGGTCTGACTCGATCATCACGTTCGACGGCTTGAGGTCCCTATGGATAACGCCGCAGGCTTCGCCGGCGGCCAAGCCGCGCGCGGTTTGCTCTATTATTTCCAAGGCCAAAGCCAAAGGCAGCGGCCCGTCCCGTTGCACCCTGGCGTCGAGGGTTTCGCCATGAACAAGCTCCATGGCATAAAAACATTCGCCTCCCTGTTCACCGTAATGAGTAACGCGTGCGACGTTGGGATGACGAATCTGGGCAGCCGCTCGAGCTTCCCGCAAAAATCGCGCTCGTGCGGTCGGATTTTCCGCCAACTTCCCACTGATGACTTTGAGCGCGACGGTTGAATTTAAGATGGTATCGCGAGCACGGTAGGTAACCCCCATCGCTCCAGCGCCAAGCACAACCGGAAACCCATCGTCGTTCATCTCGACTTCAAAATGGCCGTAATACAAGGGACCAAAAATTGCCCGGCCGGGCACACCTTCTTGCTGAGCGTCTTCTTCCTCGGAAGGGAATCCAAAGCTAACCAGACAATGCACACATTCCCCGTCGGGACCGGGATGGGTTAACGACTTTCCGCAGGTCGCACAGATTCCCACGGATCCATCCTGCGGATCGACAACGCTCACGACGTCAGAAGCCTGTAAACGTAATGCAGCTCATCATCGATATCGCCAGGATTCGAAACCGTGCTGGCTACCTCGGCACGCAGTGCGTTCCGATAATGTTGGCGCAGGCGCGTAAGCGATACGCGCAGATTTTCGACCGATGTCCCCAGGCGGCTAGCGACCTCTTCCTGCTTCGGCGCAGCGGTTGCCCCACCGGCTATGAATGGCCGGAGTTGATCTACCCATTCAAGTTTCCCTTCTGCGGCAAACCTTTCACGCACGTTCTTCCATGCTCGTATTACAATCGTAGATGCCCACGCGAGGTCGTACGAGCCGACATCACTTAAATTAGCAGTGGCGTGCATCGCCGCTTCGGCTTCCGGTAAATGCAGATCAAACGAGACCAGTTGCTGATACCCACCGCGTTTGACCGCCTGCATGCGTTCGCGCTGTTTCAGCAGGTAGTTCTGCATTGAACCCAACAAGAAGGTGCGCAAGCGGCCTTTCTCCTGATCGGCCCGGCTCAAGGTGTTCTGTTCGAGCAGATGAACGAAAAAACCTTGGACGATGTCCTGCGCATCCGCTGACGAATAGCCACGTCGCCGAACGAACGTATAAAGAGGCGGCCAGTATCCTTCGACGAAGGTAGCCAGCGCTTTCCGCACGGATTCATCAGAATCAGGCTGTTTCGCCTGCAATACGATTGTCCAATGCGTCGTCTGAAACGGCGCGCCGCCTTCTTGTAATGTGCCTGGAACCAGTCTCGTAAGGCAGTAAAGTATGATTTGAAAGCGCTTTTACAACGGAAAACGGGGATGCTAAACCAGTTGCGGCCAAGCTAAATGGCCCAATCCTTGTGTAGCGGCAACAGCAATGGCAGCGGTGCGCACCTCTTCTTTGGGAGCTAGATAAAATGCCATCCAATCCGCGTCCCAGGATTGGCATCACCCATCCCAGTTACAGAACAGTGACTCGTCGCTGAATGTCCTCCGCAGGGCAGTCATTGCATTGAGCCTTGGAACGACGGGCGGACGAGCAGGAGATCGTCCCCTGGCGCACTCCGACAACTGATGCGGAACGATTATTGGAACATCCAGAAATTCGTTTTGAGTAAGTTTGTCGGCTCAAGCTCTATAACCGCCACATTATAAGAGCGTTGCAGGTGCCTGCGGGTTTGGCACGTAAAATGATGTTACGTGCTGAAAGCAATGAAAGATCAACAAAACGCCGACCGTCTCACTAGTCTCGGGCCCGACGATTCACACGGCTGCACCGAGGGGTTAAATGTGAGGCGTGGTCAACGGATATCGTGGGAAAACAACGACCAGGCTCAGTATTTTGTCGGCAGAATCGGCCCCGCAAAATTCGAGATTAACTCCGGGGTCGGCGGCATGTTCGCGGCGATGTTTTCTTTTGCAGGAGATTGTTATGCCGTACTCAGCACCGCTAAGACTGTAGGTGAGGCCAAGCGATTCTGCGAATGGGTCGCGCGCGGCTACGGTTTCGATGTAACCGGTTAGACCGAAGATTCAATCTCGCCGCAATGGAGATCTTCGTTCTACTCATCAGCGTGTCAGTGTTTCTTTTCTGCCTTGCACTTACTGGGTAGAACATCCAAGAGAGAAAAATCGCACGCAAAGCAGACTTCCTCCGTCGTCCCGCATTGCCCTCACTACAGCAGCCAGGGACGCAAAGGCGCAAAGGTTCGGACGTAAGCCAGATTGGATCAAACAAGGATACCGAGCGTCACTGGGGAAAGTGTACTAATCAAGGCCCCAAACATTCAACGGCAATGCGGTTTGCTCGAGTCCCGAAAATTAGATGAGCGGGAGCCAATCCCTAACGTAATCCGGTCGTTTGAACACTGGGACCTGCTATTCAATTCAGGTGCATTGAGCTCGGTCTGCCCATTAGCTCTTCGGCCGAATCAGCAGTGCGCCATGGATGTAACGAATTCTCGTGCTCTGGTCGATAAGTTGTCCGTGTTTCTCCGGTTTTGGATAGTAAATGTTTTTGATGGTCGAGCGGATTATCATAACGAGGCTCCGGTTAATGATTCTTCTGTTTCTGAAACCTTAGATCACTTTCCGTGCCAACCGCCGGCGTAATCAAAACTTGGGGATTCTGCCTAAGTTATCGATTGCCGGTTGCCAAGTTTGATCGCTCGAAATCCTGGACGTTCGAATGATCGTCCCGCCTTGCGGGCGGCTGAGCCGCCCTTTGAATGCTCGGTGAGCCTCGCATGTGAGAGGTGAGAAGTGATTGGTGAGAGGTGGTCGCCTCGGGGTGGCGGCACGCGTGTTGTAAAGCGACAGCGGGGTCCGCGGCTGCGGCAAGATCCTCCGCGGCTTTACGCACTGCCTCGGCGGCTTGCTGGTTCGCAATGATCGCGATTAGTTCGACGTTCTGGACCACGTCGGCTTCGTTCTGGGACCGGTCGGACCACCTTTCATTCCCCGTCGCGCGAGCGCTCCGCGCCGGCTAGTTCAAGCTTAAACTTGGCATAAACGACGCTCCGACGGGCTGCCCCATTTATTCCGTTTTAAGCTTGAGCTTGCCTCCGCTCCGCGCTGAAAAGAGTGACTGTATTTTGCTTTTGATTCTCTCTCGCTCGTTCCTCGCGCTCAAAAGCAAAATGGATTGGAAACAAGCCGCAACGTCTTGAAAATCAGTTGTGCTAACCCTCTGACCCTCTGCCAAGCCTGGTGGCTACCGAACGGTCCGGAGAGATCTCTGCTTCGGTTATGTCTTTTCGATCGGCTCACCAATCCCTAACACTTCTCAACGTAACACCTTTCACGTCTCCGTTCATCCCCCTAACTGCTCACCTATCGCTAAGATCTCAGGAAACCAGCCATACAGAACTCCCGATCCAACCTCAATTATCCAGGACCGCTTCCAGATCCTCCAACTTCACATACTCCCCGATCGAGCGTCTGCTTCGATTCGCACGGACGGTGGCTGATTCGCCGGCAGGGTCGCCCAAAGCGGAGACCACGAGCCTGGCCTCCGAAAAGTCTTCATCCTTAGTAAACCAACTCGTTGTAATAACGACCCGAACGCCGGCGGCAACGGCCGCCAACAGCCCATTTCGAGAGTCTTCGATCGCGACACAATCTTGTGACCCAATCCCCATCCTTTGGGTTGCTAGGAAGTAAATCTCAGGCGCAGGCTTTTTTGCCGTCACGATGTCTCCAGCGAACACGGCAAGCCGACTTGCAGTAGGCTCCCCCACCACATGGATCAGCACGGCCTCCACCGATGGTTTCGCCGAAGTCGATGCCACTGCGACCTTCCAACCGGCTGCGAGTGCAGCTTCGGCAATCCGCTTGATTCCTGACCGCGGTAAGATGCGGCCGGACGAGATTATTTCCTGATAAATGGCGGTCTTCTCTTTATGCCAAATCGCGATCAAAGCTTTGCGAGATTCCGGGCTTTCCGGAACCGCGAATACTTCCTGAAAATTCCTGTCCAGGAGCAAACTCGCCAGGCGTTCTTTCCCACCGCCGATGGCGAGCTTTTCCGCGTATTGCTCGGGCGACCACTGCCACGGAACTCCGAGCTTCTTCCACATCTGATTAAACGCTACTAAATGCCCATGGAGCTCTGTATCCGCCAGGACGCCATCACAATCAAAAATCAATCCTCGCTCCATAGATCTTCAAGCTTTTCCCGCGCTGCCGAAGATCTCCATGAACCCTTTCGCCATATTGAGCAGATCCGTGTGCACAGCCTTTTGAAGCTTCATCGGATCATATTCCTTTGGCTTCGCTTCAAGATAGTTCTTGAGGCTGTCGCCAAAAGTTATTTTCAGCATAGTTGAAATGTTCACCTTGGCGCACCCGGCGGCGATGAGTCGCTTGAAAGTCTCTTTCGAAAGTCCCGTCCCACCGTGCAGTACGATCGGTGTCCGGCGTCGAGCAACGATTGCTTCCACGCGTTCGAAATTGATTTTCGGTTTGGTCTTATACAAACCATGCGCTGTCCCGATCGCCGGCGCAAAGCAGTCAATCCCTGTCGAATCAATAAATTCGACACATCGCTCGACCGGAACCAGCTCTTCTTGAGCGTCACTGTCAACTTCGTGTTCAATT
>JAFAIO010000073.1 GCA_019236675.1 Verrucomicrobiota bacterium | reverse complement strand
AGAAGAAATCGTCCCGATGATGATCGGCCGGGAAGTCTCCAGAGCCTATCCCGCGAAAGACAACGTTTCGTCCTCGTCCTCGTCGTCGTCCTCGTCCTCGAAACAACCCGCCACCACATCCACTGCTTCCCCTCAGTCCCCTCCACCCGCTCCCGTCCAATCCGACGCCGACACGCCCACACGCCCATACGCCGACACGCAGACCCCTCTCCTAGAAATAAAAGACCTGACCTGGTATCACGTCCTCAACGGCGTCTCCCTAAAACTCGCGCCTGGCGAAATCGTCGGCCTCGGCGGATTGGACGGCCAAGGCCAAAGCGAACTTCTCTTAGCGTTGTTCGGCGTCCTTCGCGGTCTCAGCGGCGAAGTCTATATCGACGGCCGGCGAATCACGATTGAACACCCGCGCCAAGCCAAATCCCGCGACGTCGGTTTAGCCTTGATCCCTCAGGATCGCCAAACCCAAGGACTGCTTCTCCCGATGTCGATCGAAGACAACCTCGTCCTGGCCGCGTCTCCGGACCTAAGCCGGTTCGGCCTCGTCGATCACGCTCGCGAACAAGCCGCTACCAATGACATCGTCGCCAAGCTACGCATCCTGGCCAATAACCTGTCTGATCCGGTCAGAACCTTGTCCGGCGGTAACCAGCAAAAAGTTGTCATCGGAAAATGGCTGCTCAAGCAACCCAGGATCCTACTCCTGAATGATCCCACCCGCGGGATCGATGTCGGTACCAAACAAGAGCTGTACCGGTTGATGCGAGAACTCGCCGGGAGCGGTCTCGGTATCCTCTTTTATTCAACGGATTACGAAGAGCTCATCGGGATGTGCGATCGAGTTGTGGTCTGTTACGGGGGCAGATTAATACGCGAATTCAGCGGTCCGGACCTCAACGAACACAACCTCATCACCGCCTCTCTGAACCTGGGCGAAAACAATGACCGTCCTCCCGCCTCGTGGAGCGCTGCTTCGCTCTCGTCCACCGAAGCTTCAGCGAAGGGGGATGCGAGGCCGACGCGGTCGGCACCGCCGACCGACCCCGCGCCCCAACCAGTAGAAGCTCCCCCAACCGCGCCCGGTCACGCACCCGACGTCCCAACTCCTATCACCACCCCCTCCCAACCGTTCGCGTCTATTCGTGTGCATTCGCGGTCTCTTCGCCTCGATTCGTGGTCCCGGTTCTGGAAACGGAATGCCGGCCCGTTGCTCAGTTTCCTCGTGTTCGCGGTGATGTTCATCCTGTTCGCGTCCCAACAAGCAAACGGCTTATCCACAAACGTACTGACTTCGGTCTCGAACAAAGGAGTGGTGTTGGCCTACGTCGCCATGGCGCAAACCTTAGTCATTCTAACCGGCGGTTTCGATCTATCCGTTGGGATGGTAATGACGATGACCTCTTGTCTGGCTTCAGTGATCCTGAACGGGTCACCCGGTCAAACCGCGCTCGCAGCATTCGCTATTCTGGCCAGCGGCCTTGTTGCCGGTGCAATCAATGCAGCCATTGTGGTGATCGGCCGGATCCAACCGATCATTGCCACCCTCGCGACCGGCGCCATCTATTACGGAATCGCGCTCTTATTACGCCCGAGCCCAGGCGGCGAGGTGAACGAAGATCTCAGCAACGCATTGACCTATGATGTTTTTGGGATCCCCACGACCTTCCTTTTACTAGTCGGAACCATTCTCTTCGTCTGGTGGCCATTCCGTAACCTGGTTATCGGCCGGAACTGTTATGCCGTAGGATCGTCCGAACGCGCTGCCTATATGTCGGGCCTGGCCATCGGACGCGCCCGGTTCGCCGCTTACGCATTAGCCGGTTTATTAGCGGCTTGCGGCGGCCTCTTACTTTCGCTGATCTCGCTCTCCGGTGAAGCCAGCTCCAGCCAAGGCGGCTTTTACACCCTGAACTCGATCGCCGCTGTTGCCATCGGTGGTACTTCGTTATTCGGGGGTTCAGGCGGTTTCATCGGCTCAATCTGCGGTGCGCTTGTTCTGCGCACCATCAGCGATCTGCTTTTCGTGTTTAACGCTCCCGCCCTTTGGCAGCCTTTGTTTCAAGGTCTCATCCTCCTCGGTGCGGTGTGTCTGGGTGCAATTCGAGTGCTTCGCCGTAAAAACCAAATGGAAGTCTTCCTGTGAACCGGATCTTAAGCAAAGAAAATCAGCCGATCATTGCGGCGAGCGCTTGTATCCTGGTGATCCTGGCGATCGGGGCTACCATTAACCGGAATTTCGTTTCACCGAACTACCTGCTACAACAGTTAGAAGTCGCCTCGTTCCTCGGCATCATCGCCGGAGGTTCAATGTTAGTGATCCTGCTCGGTCACATCGATCTTTCTATCCCCTGGACAATTACTATGGCAGCAATGATGGGCACCGCCGTTGCCCACGTTGAAAACACCGCTGGACTACTCGTGTTCCCTGTCGGACTCGGCTGCGGCGCGTTAGTCGGTCTGGTTAACGGGCTCGGCGTGGCCTGGTTGCGGGTTCCCTCGATGATCTTCACCCTGGGGATGAACGCGGTGTTGCAAGGGTTAGTCGTTTTATACACCGGCGGCGCCGCCCCGGCCAGTCATGCCACCCAATTAATGGCCACGTTAGCCGTTGCTCGCACCTTCGGGATCCCAAACGCTTTATTTGTCTGGATCGCAGTATCCGCCATTTTGATCTTTCTCCTGCGCGCCACCCAGTTCGGACGTTATCTCTATTCTGTCGGCAACCGGGAACGAGCCGCTTACCTTTCAGGGGTACCAACTCGGCTAGTGATTATTGGCGCGTTTATCACCAGCGGAATCACCGCCGCACTTGGCGGAATCATGTTAACCGGTTACTCAACGAAAGCTTATCAAGGGATGGGTGACGCCTATCTGCTACCTGCCATCGCCGCGATAGTGCTCGGAGGAACCAACGTCCTCGGTGGTAGCGGCCGTTATATCGGCACCGTAATCGGTGTCCTTCTAATCGTGCTGCTCCAGAGCATGCTCTCCGTCCTCCAAATGGCAGAGGCCGGCCGCCAAATCATCTACGGCGGCGTCCTCCTGACTATGCTCCTAATCTACGGCCGCTCCTCTCTCCTCCGCGAATAAGCGCTATAAGCGCATCGTCCTCCCGCCTTCGCAAAGCCTTCCCCCGTCGCTAAAGCTATGGAGGACAAGACGGCCCGGCAGGCCGTCCTTCGTCGTCGCCCTCGAATCGCTTAAACAACTGCGAAGCCTAATAGAGCCGCGTAGCGGTGAAATATTTATAGCCTAGGGTGAGCCTGCGAGCCCTAGGTATGGCGTAAAAAAACGTTCAGCGCTGAAAGCGCGGAAGAAAACCCTAGCCGCAAGCCACCGCTCGCCGGAAAAAACACAAGTCCAGGGCTAGCCTCTCCTTCGCCTCATCCCGCGGCCGCAAGGTCGCGCTCGACCAATCACTAATCACCAATCACCTTCCCGCGTCCCGCTGCCGCCCATTTTCAGTCGCGATCATACTTCCCCGGCAGATCCGGAACAAACTCCCCAGCGATCTTTGTCACGGCTGGGTCATAGACTTTCCGTTGGGACGCCGGATACACGAAATCGAACGTAATATATCTTTGCACTCCCGTACTCTCGTCCGTAAACACAACCCTTTTTGAATAGAACTCGAAGCCGAGCGAATTCGTCCCGGAAACAACATACCAGCCATCTCTCAGGACGCTGTAATTGATCAGATCCCCACCTTTCGCTCTTTGCGCGACCTCGTCCTTGAAAGACTCTTCCAACGTCCGCTCATCTGTCCAGTGGGTCGAAATAGAAAGCGACACTTCTCCGTCCGAAGATTGGAAAGTTTTGTTCCTATTTTGCCATGGGCTAACCGGATCCCCATTCCAGGGCATAAGCTGTAGATTGGCAGGCACTGGAATTGAATAGCCGTACAACTTGTCGACATACACCTTCCAGCTCAATTGGGCCTT
>JAFAIO010000059.1 GCA_019236675.1 Verrucomicrobiota bacterium | reverse complement strand
CAAGCCATGGAGCGCTGCCTACAGAAAAAGTCTCACGCAAAGACGGAAAGGCGCAAAGGGAGGAGGGTGAAAGCTGGTGGGTGATCAGTGAAAAGAGCCGCGTAGCGTTTACCCCAGAGGCTTTCGGGGGTGATATGTTTATAGCCCCTAGGCTAAATTGTTTCACCGCTTCGCGGCTCTACGTGGCCGAAGCCAACTTTTCTATGCGAACACTACTTGCCCTGCTCACCCTCGCTTCCCTGGCCGCCACATCGGCGCAAGCTCAAACGGCAACCGATTTTCAATCGCTTGCCCGGCTTTTCGATTACGACGCTAAACAGCCGCTCGATGTCCAAGACAAAATCATCGAAGAGTTCCCCGATGGGACACTTCATGACCTTACCTATACCAGTCCAAAAGGCGGACCCGTAGACGCGTATCTCGTAGTACCAAAGGGCAAAGGACCGTTCGCAGCCATTCTCTTCGGACATTGGGGGAACGGCACCCGAGCCGAATTCATTCCCGAAGCCAAAATCTACGCAAAAGCCGGCGCGGTTTCGCTGCTTCCTGACTACCCCTGGGACCGGCCTCAACCTTGGTATCGATCACTCGATCATTACGACAAACCGGATTTGGACCGGGAAAACATAATCCAAACCGTCGTCGATCTTCGTCGCGGCATCGATTTGTTGCTCGCAAGGACCGACGTTGATCCGGAACGGCTCGCCTACATTGGGCACAGCTACGGCGCACAATGGGGTTCGATCCTTACCGCCGTAGACAAGCGGATGAAGACAACCATCTTAATGGCTGGAGTCGCCGAGTTTGGTGACGTCTATCTGCGAACCACCGATCCGGGTCTAACCGATTTCCGCAAAACTCAGCCGGCCGGCCAGCTGGAAAAATATTGTGACGTCGTCGGCCAACTCGACGCGATCCATTTTGTCGGACATGCCGCACCCATTCCGCTCCTTCTCCAATTCGCGAATTACGAGCAATACTTCGATAAGACTTCCATGCAACACTACGTAAGCACCGCCAGCGACCCCAAAAAGGTGCTGTACTACGATACCGGACACGATCTCAACGACTTTCAAGCTCTGGAAGATCGTTACGACTGGTTGGTAGACCAGATCCATCTGCGTCGCGAACCGATCCTGCGATAGATGATGCTTGGTGACCATTGATGACCGCCGAGAGGTGGCGTGAAAGTAATCAGTAATCAGTAAAACAGTATTCAGTACGAGCATTCAGCACTGATTACTGCCCCACTGATTACTGACTACTTTCACGCCTGACCTCCCGGGTGCCGCTACCGAGCGTGCTAGATATATGCAAAGTTTGACCATGACCGACCTAGCAACTTTCGTTAAAGCAGCCGACTTCGCCGCCCGGAAACATCGATTTCAACGTCGAAAAGATGAAGTTGCCTCACCTTACATCAATCATCCAATTGCAGTGGCAAATGTGTTGGCGACCGAAGCGGATATCTCCGATCCAGTTATTCTCTGCGCCGCGGTTTTACACGACACCATCGAAGATACCGAGACTACCGATACGGAACTAATCCAGATTTTTGGTGAGCAGATAACTCAAATCGTTCTCGAGGTAACTGACGACAAGTCATTGCCCCAACAGGTCCGCAAACAACTTCAAATCGAACACGCCCCTCATCTTTCCGACCGCGCGAAGACAGTCAAACTAGCCGACAAAATCTGCAACCTCCGTGACACCGCAACCGCACCGCCCATCGGCTGGACCACGGCTCGGTGCCGAGAATATTTCGAATGGGCTGCAAAAGTAATTAGCGGCGTTCGTGGCACAAATCCGACTTTAGAAGCCCTCTTCGACGAAATATATGCGCGAGGGATTACGCAGTTCGTTTAGCCACGCCCCCCTAGCCCCCAAGGCTCGAATCAACCCTCTTAATTTGCTATTTGCTATCTGCTATTTGCTATTCGCGAAGCGCGTCCCATGAGCAATATAAGTGAGATCGATATTCGCAAGCTGACAGACGCTGTCCAAAACGGTTACTTGAACGAAGCAATCACTGAAGTGAACGACCATGTGATTCGAGTGAGCGTAATGACCACCGGTTATCCCTGGCACCAACATCCAAATTCTGATGAGACGTTCATTGTGATGGAGGGCACGCTAGTCCTCGAGACCCAAGATAAGGTCCTTAATCTAGCAGCCGGTCAAATGGCCACAGTACCGGCAAACGTAGTTCATCGCACCCGGCCAGCCGGCACACGCTCTGTGAACCTGACGGTAGAACGCCAAAATACCGAAACCGTCTTTCTCTAGACGCAGCGCTTTTCGCAGGCTCGTCCGTTCCCAGCCTGCCGGACGTAGCCTCGCGGAGTCTAGACGACGCGGCGAAGTCGGGCGATCACAGCGGGTGTCCACTAACAGCGTTGAAGGAGCGACAGATAAGAGGTGACTCGTGGCGCCATTCGGCTGCCCCATAAGTCCCATTGGTCCCATAAGTCCCATCCGTGCCCTCGCTCAGACGTGCGCACCTCCCTTATCACGCCTGACCGTTTGTTCCCGGCGCCGTTAGCCGATACACAAAACAATCGGCCCCGCCCCCATCTACCGTAGTTCCAACCCGCACAGCCCCGAGTTTTTCGACGGCTTTCTGCGACCGGAAATTTTGGGTGCCGATAACAAAGATCACGTTATTCACAAATTTAAAAGCGTGCTCCAGCATCAGCCGCTTCATTTCCGCGTTATAAACGCCGCCCCAATGTGACCTGGCCAGAAATGTCCAGCCGATCTCGACCTGGCTCTTCTCTCTGTTATAGCCGTCATAGCGCGACGACCCTATGACCCGGCCGGTTTTAGATTCGATCGCGATCAATGCACCGCCGGAAGCCAATGCATCCCGAAAGAACTTCCTGAAAACTTCTTTCTGATAACGAGTATTGTGCGGATGCTGCTCCCAAATCAACGGATCAGAAGCCACCGCGTAAAGATCATCAAAATCCTCTGGTTGCAGGGGTCTAAGTTCGAGCAATTGGCCTTTTAGATTGGGTTGACGGATCATAGACCTTCATTTCCCCGGGTTCCAATGTGCAAGCTAAGCGAGATCAACATTGTCAAGCTGTCACCAGTCGAGAGCGGTTACTACGACGGAACCGCCACCCCGGTCAATGAGCTCGTATCTTCCCCCATGGATGCAGCACAGCCTCGATAATAAGTGCGGCGTTCGCTTTTATTGGAAATTCGTTCATTACGTGGATAGACCATCATTTTGAAAGGATCCTCTTTTGAAAACGCTTGATCTGGTAAAGCTCGCCCTGCTGTCCATGCAACGGAATTCATGGGAACAAGGCGTGGCCATGGATGCTTTTTTCGAGCGGGGCGACCGCGATGTGGTCATCGCGCTCGCTAAAGAAGCCGCCTACCGCAGAATACCCGACGGCCGCCCCGCCATGATCCGCCCGGACGAAGGAATAACCGATCCGTGCAGCGTCGGAGAAGCGTTGATTTTTTCGTTTCAGGAAACGGACGATAAAGAGCTGGGCGATGCGTGTGACTCGCTGTTGCACTGGGCCCTCAAATAGGCGCCCCGAAATCGTGATGGAATTGTCTATCACGTTCCGAATCGTCCGGAATTTTGGATTGACTCCATGTATATGCTGCCGCCGTATCTCGCCGCTGCGGGCCATTCAAAAGAAGCGCTCCGTCAAATCTATGGCTATCGGACCGCGTTGTTTGACCCGCAAGCCGGGCTGTTCGGTCATAAATGGGACGACGAAAAGCAGGCGTTCGTGCGAAAAGACTTTTGGGGGGTAGGCAACGGTTGGGCTGCCGCTGGGATGGCCAGAACAATTGACCTGCTGCCCGAGGCGATGTCTTCGCAAAAACAAGAGCTAGTACAGATCGCGCGCGCGCTCGTTGATTGTTTACTGAAACATAAGCGATCCGATTGGCTATTTCACGATGTTGTCGATGACCTCGGAAGCTTTGTGGAAGTGAATTTATCGCAAATGTTGGCGTACACGATTTATCGTGGGCTCATTGGGGGATGGCTTCCCGGCGAATATGAACAACCGGCGCGATCACTCAGGCAGGCCGTTTCTGGCAAGGTGGATCGGTTCGGCCTCGTGCAGGGCGTTTGCGGAGCGCCGCATTTTGACAAGCCCGGCGTCGCGGCGGAGGGCCAATCCTTTTACTTACTCTTAGACGCCGCGGCGCAAAGATGGGCCTACGCGCGCCAAACACGCCATTGATTAGGGCACAGGCAGATTGCGATCAACCACTGGTAAATAGTGGACAATTTGCGAGAGGCGGCCTGGGAACAGTGCGTGGTTAGTTTGAGTCGGAGGATGTGGGTGAAGAGTAGCGCGGACAGGAGGGATTCCTGGGACGACGATGACGAAAAGCGCACGTTCATTCCCCGGTTTGACGTTGTGCTCGGTCTCGTGATGAGCCTTGCTCTCCTGGCAGCGATCGCTTTCGTCGGAACCCAAATACTGGGGAACCACAGAGCACCCGTCAAAGTCCAGCAGTTCAGCATGGTCAGGCTACAGCCACCGCCGCCTCGGGCGCCAACACCGCCGCCGACTCCCACGCAAATTCAAGCGCAGCCAACCGTGCAACCGGTGATCGAGCAGAAACAAATGATGGTGGTGGAGACTAACCCGGGGGGGCCGAAACAGCAGGGTGACAAAGCGGCGAAAGCTGACAATAAACCGTCAGGCCCCTTGGGCATGAACGCTACGGGGGAAGGGCCGGCTGATGTGTTTGGTCTCGTAGGTAGACCTGGCGGTAACCCGCTCATCGGGAGCGGCAACGGGAACGGCGACGGTGACGGCAGCGGTCCCGGCGGTGGCACCCGCTGGGGCTGGTACGCTGGTCAAGTCCAGGCAACGATCAGAGATGCGTTGCAGAAGAACCCGCACACCCGCAAGGCTGCATTTCAAGTCGAGGTGCGGATTTGGCCTGACATAACCGGTCGGGTCGCGCGGGTTGATTTGGCCGGCTCGACGGGCCATCCAGATGTCGATGCTGCGATCAAGGAGGAGATACTCACCGGCCTGCAGTTGCAGGAGCCGCCCCCCGCGGACATGCCGCTCCCAATTGTGATGCGCCTTACCGGGCGGCACGCAAACTAACCCGCGGCTCTCGCTCTTCGGGCGGAAGAACACGATCTGAATGATTTCCTGGCTCTGTAAAGCGTTACGACTTTTCTTAGCTTGAGCTCGTCTGGGGCGGCGATGGAACGGCCGAGACGCCGCCGCCATCTAGGGAAGTCTCAATAATGGGCGCGGACGCTGATCTATGCTCTCCTTGAACTCCTGCAACTCCTCGAACTACTTGAACTACTTTTCACTTTGGCAGCGCGTACGGGACTCGGCGCGCACCGGCCTTGAGAGGGCCGTGTCCTAACCGACTAGACGAACGCGCCCGGTGGAAGAGGTAAGTGAGTTCAAGAAGTTCAGGAGTTCGAGGAGAGAATTCGGAGAGCCTCACTTCGAAAATCGTAGACTGGAGATTGGGCTGCGTCTCCTAGAGTCTACGATTTAACTGCGATCGAATCACTAGATTGGTCATTTCCGAGTCGCTACTTGCCTCGGACGACCAGCTCGCAGGCGCCGATGTTCCCAAAGTTGATAAAGTTGGCGTTGATCAACTTTCCGGTGGTAGCGTTGTATTCGCGGACCTCAGCGCCTTCCGCCACGAGCAGGTGGTCGCCAGAGACGGCGAGCCCACCGGGCCCGACGACAAGTCCCGTGATCAAGCCAGGATTAATCGGGTTCCCGGTGGTTGCGTCGTATTCGCCAACCGTTCCACCAGCGCTATCGGTGGCATACCCAACGTAAAGGCGGTTTTTCGACACGGTGAGTGCGGTAGGTACATAGGGACTGAGTCCGAGCAGAATGAACGTGGAGTTAATCGCACCCGTCGTGACGTTGTATTCGCAGATCGCCGGCGTCGCGTCCCCATTTATGTCGGCGCCATACGCAAAGAACAGACTCTTGCCCGAGGCCGCGAGTGGGCCGGCAACATCGCCCGCGGGGAGCACGATGAGGTTGGCGTTGGTCACGGCTCCCGTAGTCGCATTGTATTCGGCAACCGTGGGGCCACTGTCCGCCGCATCGTACGCCACGAAGAGGTTGTTGCCCACTACCGCCATTCCCGTTTCTTGGTAAAGCCCAGTGACGAAGTTAAGGTTAATCACAGCTCCCGTCATGGAGTATTGGGCAACCGAAGGGTTGGGCCCCTGATACGAGGGGGTCAAAACGAAAATCGTGTTTCCGAGATTTTTGATTTTGCCCGAGAATGCCATCGCTCTGCAGTCCGACGAGATGAAGCCGGATTGGATCACGGCCCCCGTCGTGGCGTTGTATTTGCCAATCGAATACCCCTCAAAGACGGCATAGAGAATGGGCTCCGCAACCGCATTTCTGGGTACGACCGAAAGCGCGGTGACGGACAGAAGGATTGTGCACAGGGCGCGACGCAGCGGCCTCGAATTTGATGCAATGATTTTTTTCATGGTTTTTGTTCCCGCCCGTTCATTTAGAGAATGGCGGTCTGTGTTGATGGATTGAAGGTTGGTCCTAAGAAAGGCATCTGTTTGAACAGCGTTTCCTCAAATTGAGGGTGAACAGAAATTCCGGCAGATCGCACTCTCATCACTTCGTGCAGATAGAAATCACCGAGAAAGTTTCAGAAAAATTCTTATTTCGTGAGAGTATTCCGGGAGGTCGTTTTCCGGAACACTTCCCTGTCGACTATCGGGGCCGAGCCATTTGGGCCCCGGATCCTGAATGACAAAGGGATTGACAGGAGCTAAGGTGTGCATTTACAGGGTCGAGTCTTAACAAGCAACGGCTTTTCAACACGTTTTGTGCGGCTAAGCTGGGTTTGAAAGCCGGATAAGGCGGGTAATAGAAATGCACAGAGCGAACGATTCCCCTTTGGACGTCTGAAGCGTGGTCGCGCCGCGTTCGCAGTGTTCCCAATCCACCCTCATGCAGCTTAGAAGTACAATGCGTCGAACAAAAAAAGAAGGGTATCAAACGCTCGTAAAGTCTGTTGCTTGTTGAGACTCGAGCCTAACGCTCTCCGCCTTAATTGGTTCGAACCGGGCTACTCATTTGGAGTAAAAAAAGCCATGATCGGCCCCATAACTGCGGCATCGGAGGGGCATGTCGAATGCCCTGATAGTGAGACTGCAAGCGACGATATACAGTTTAGCCGGTCGAGGATGGTCTCAGCGCAAAACGAAACTTAGGAATCGAGTACTCTATAGTCAGGTCTTCACTAGTCCGGTCAAACCTCCTACCCAAAGCGTCGTAAGAACCCAGCCAATTATGATATGAAACCATAGGTAATAACGAAGGAGGCTGCCTGTCGTACCTGGAAAACCTATAAGACTTAGCCACCCGACGGGTAACTTCAAACCCCGGTGCGCGTTGGGTGTCCAGTGTTCACCTATCCCGAGCTTCAGCAGCGGCACGAAAGTCTCCATCGAGTAGACGAATGCATTAAACTTTGGGTAAGTATCTCTGACTTGTGAGGTCCTCTGTTTGGCAACCTGCAGAGCCGTATTCGATGCGACCGCATATGCTTTGTCGTCAGTTGGCGTCATGAGATTCCACTCAAAACCGAGCCGGAAGAGTAACCACCCGATTCCAATGACAACCAAGCTGATGTAAAAGGCTTTCCAGGGGCGATAGCCGTAGCCGATAAACTTCCCAAGAAATCCATACCATAACCATTCGAGACGCCAGTGAAGATGTGACGCGTGGTCCTTATTCTTCGCGATCATCACCTCCCTCGCCGCTTCTTCATGCCCCATTTTGCCTAAGATGGACGCTAGTTGCTCATATGGTTGGGATAGGAATTCATCCTTGCCCTGCGGTTGCCGATGAAGCCAGCCGAGTTGTACTTCTGCATTCGGAGAAGCTCCATCATCGATCTGATCGTAGACAAAGCCGTTAATCCGCAGCCGCCCTTGGTTCGGCCAGCTGTCTTCAGAATTAAGCAGGATTCCGGCTTTGGCCCATCGCAGTGTGAGAGTAGCCTCCAAAGGGGACTTAGCCTTCATCCATCGAAAAGCACCATCAATCTGCGCATTGTCGAAGTCGACTTCCCCAACTGCTACAAAGTCGCTACGGAAATTGACAGAACCATCAATTTTAGCACCATTTGCGACAAAGGCCGATGCGTTCGCGTTACCGATAAACTCACCTTTATCACACTCAAGGTTCACGCCGATTTTGGCCCGTACAAGATTCACTCCTCCCTCGGCTTTGAAACCTTGGACCAAAGAGACAGTGCCCATAATCTTGGCACCGTTGGCGTTGAGTGCCGGGCTTTCTTTATTCCAGATAAACTCGCCGCCCCTACAGTCAAGACTCCCATCAATTTGTGCCTGTCGGAGATCCGCGCCTCCTTCGGCTTTGAAGGGCGCACGAAAAAAAACGCCGCCCTTAACTTTGATGCCATTGGCATTTAGTGCGAGGATTTTTTCATTCCTGATAAACTCGCCGCCGCCACAGTCAAGATGTCCATCGATTTTCGCTGAGGCCAGACTCACTCCTCCCTTGGCTTTGAAGGGCGCGCGCAAAAAGACGCCGCCCTTAACTTCGGCACCGTTAGCGTCGAGTGCCAGGATTTCTTTTTTCCCGATAAACTCACCGCCGCTACAGTTGAGATGGCCATTGATTTTCGCGGAGACGAGCTTCACCCCTCCCGCGGCTTTGAAGCCGTCGTTCAAACCCACACTCCCTTCGACTTCGGTACCACTAGCATCGAGCGCCAGGCTTTTTTCCGACCCGATCAGCTCGCCGCCTTGACAATCGAGGGGTTCTCCAATTTTCGCGGAGGCGAAATTCACCCCTCCTTCGGCTTTGAAGGGGTTGCGCAAAAAGACTGCGCCCTCAATTCGGGCACCCTCGGCATTCAGTGCGTCTCTCTTGCCGTGGCTCGTGAACTTACCAGCATTGCACTTTAGACCTCCATTGACTATAACACCTACAAGATCGGCCCCTCCCTCAGCTCTAAAACCCGCGCTTAGACAAACATCACCTTCAACCTTTGCGCGGTTAGCGCTTAACGCGCAGATCCTGTCGCTGCCCACAAATACGCCCCCATAGCACTCCAGATTTCTACCAATCGCGACGTTTTGCAGGTCAACTCCACCGGTTGCTTTAAAGCCCTCACTCAAGACCACACTCATCCCAATTCTTGAGCGATTAGCGTTCAGGGCCGGGATGTCCTTCGCAATATCACCGGCGAATTGGCCTCCGCTGCAGTCTAAATTTCCGCTGATGCATGTGCCGATCAGGCTAATTCCACGGGCAGCTTTGAAACCGTGTCGAAGGCGAACATCACCCTTCACCGTTGCCCCGTCTGCATTCAGAGCTAACGTCAGGCCACGGCCGATAAAAATGCTTCCGTCGCACTCTAAATTTCCACTAATCATTGCGCCTTCTAGATCCAGTCCACGTTCTGCTATAAAGCCGTCATTCACTAAGACAGAGTCCTCAAATCTTGCTCGGGTCGCTGTCAATTCTTTGACGGAACTCCCTGACAAGGCCAAAAAAAGCATACGAGCCTGCCTCAGAATGATTTCATCCCGGAAAACGCAACGCTTCGCCGAGATCGGAAAGGATATCCGAGCCCAGCTGAGATCTACTTTCCCAATGATTTCGGCACCGAGAAGTGAGATTCCTCGACGAGTAAGTTTTGAATCATTTTCGGCAGTTGCACAAAGCCAGGAGAGCAATTCTCCTCGAACTGTTCGCTCATTGGGTGGCAGGCCGCTGCAATCCGCGTCGCTACCGCTCAACGCTCCTGTCAAGAGCACGTTCTCCGCAGACGAAATATCTCCAAATCGACTTCTAGCCAGTTCGAATGTGCTCGGCTTCGCCGCAATCTCGGCCATCGTCTGCGCAATTTTAGAATTGCATACTCAATCAATCAGCCGAATGGAAGACTTTTCTCGAGTGGCCGGCATGCAAACTAACCCTGGGCTCGAGGTTAAATCTACAGGGTCGAGTCTTAACAGGCAACGGGCTTTTCAACACGTTTTGTGTGGCTAAGCTGGCTTTGAAAGCCGGATAACGCGGGCAATAGAAATGCACAGAGCGAACGGTTTCCCTTTGGACATCTGAAGCGTGGTCGCGCCGCGTTCGCATCGTTCCCAAGCCACCCTCATGCAGCTTAGACGTACAATGCGTCGGACAAAAAAAGGAAGGGTATCAAACGCTCGTAAAGTCTGTTGCTTGCTGAGACTCGACCCTAACGCTCTCCGCCTTCTTTACTTTGTTCCCGGCGCTCCCGGCGTTGTCACTCCGCCGCGTCGTCGAAGGAGCCAGTCCGCAAAGGCCCGCTGGGTCTGTACCTGCTGATGATGACGCCCGAGGACACAGCCTTCGTGCCGACGAGCGCGAGTTCGCATGGCGGAGCTCCATCAGAAAAGAAACGTTTGCCTGTGCCTAACAGGACCGGAAAGACGAGCAGCAAGACCTCATCAGCAAGCCCGTGTTCGAGCAGCACCGGCGTCAGTGTCGAGCTGCCCCAGACTATCAGGTCCGGGCCGCCCTTCGCCTTGATGCGGCGAACGCCCTCGACGATGTCCGGTCCAAGGTCCTCGACCGGCCCCCATTCAAGAGTGTCCGGCCTGTGGGTCGCGACGTATTTCGTCGCTGCGTTCAGACTGTCCGCCATCGGATTATCCTTGGCCGGCCAATAGCCGGCAAAGATATCGTAGGTGCGACGGCCCAGCAGCAGATCGAAAGCGTCGCCCTGAGCCGCGACGATTGCCTCCCCAGCAGCGTCATCATGATGCGGCACCGCCCATCCGCCGTAGCGATAGTTGTCTTCGTTCGGCCCACCGGGCCCCTGGATCACGCCGTCCAGCGAGATGTGTTCGATGATTCTGATCGTTCTCATGGAGTATTATTTTCTTAGATGGATTTCAGATGCGAGACGAACGAGTGATCCGTGCTTGGACATGATTCCGATTTTTTCTTATGCAATCTCTTTCTGCAACGCATCATCTCGGTTCGGTTGAAGGCTGGCCTGCCAGACTGAGCTGACAGTTCAGGACCACGGGAAAAGTCAGATACACTCCCTGGACTCCTACCCGCCTCGGTTCCCGGCGTTGTCGGCGATCCC
>JAFAIO010000010.1 GCA_019236675.1 Verrucomicrobiota bacterium | reverse complement strand
CGATGGAACAAAGTCCGCGTATAGTTTGCTACCCCAAGTAGCGCGAAGACCCTTGACCAGGAGGTTGTCCTTTACGGTGATCGGTACGCCATCGAAAGGTCCTAGCGGCTCCGAACGTTGCCAACGCGCCTCGCTCGCTTTGGCCCCCGCGCGAGCGCCTTCAACGTCCAGCGTGACGATCGCGTTAACTAGCGAGTTTACCTTTTCGATCCGTTGCAATACGGCGTCGCTAACCTTTCGAGCAAAACGGATGCGGTTCTTTGCGGTTGTTCCTCGGGCACGAACTGTCCGCATTCATCGATCACCTCGCCGACAGTATGAGGCGACGAAGCCGCCAATGCCCGCTCGAGATTGCGTCCAGCCGAATGAGAACCGCCGATATTGATTAAGAAAAGGGCATATCGGGCCAGGCTTAAGGAAGAAGCCACGATCTAGCAGGGGCAATTCCGCGACGGTGCGTCGGCGCGTCGATCAAAGCAGCGTCTTTATGCCGACTTCGCTAGCGCTGGATGTTTTTGGCCGGCAGGCGAGAAACTTCGTTGGCCGGGACTTGGGCGAGTTCAGTCGAGCCGCTGTCCCGTCACCCGCTGTCCCGTCACCCGATGTTTCCTCCTAGACGACCGAGGCCATTGACTAACCCGCAAGAGGGCGTGGCACATTCATCGAGGACAGCTTGCCCGACGTAGCCTCCCGCAGTCTCAGACGATGGGGCGAAGTCGGGAGGACGACTACGACTGCCGGCACACGCTTGAGGGTTAGCAATTACTCTCACCTTTGGTGTCGGGAATCGAGCGGGTAGCCTATCGCAAGCGAATCGTCGGTTCCACTAAACCAGCCGCGAATTTAGGGTTGTTCAATATTGATAGGCTCACTGTCAATGTGTGGTCCTCTCAGGGGCTGACATGTTAGCTTGTGCGACTGCAAAGCTGTCTGCTCACAGGTGGTTGTATTATATCAGTGAGAATTTCCATAAATCGGTTTGTCCTAGTTGAATGAGGTTTAACCACTATTAAACGAGTGGATCAATACCGTAACGAGATTCGCATTGTAAATATCTGTTGTACAACGTGTTACTCTCGTGAATAGAATCTTGTGGTTAGGCCGGGTTGGCCGCTTAAATCTTGCAAAACGCATAGAAATCGGCCTGAAAACCAGATGGCTTGGAGCCGATGAACTATAAAAATAGCTTCTACTATAGTTATTCGCTTTGCTAGGATCCGGCTCCTATGAACTTGCCCTCTCTTACTCGGGCTGCAGTCGCCACGGGGTTCTTAACATTCTTACTAGCGTTACCAACGCTAGCAGCTACACCTCCGGATCTTACGATCAGTAAGACCGGTTTTGAAACCGGCGCCATAACATCTGGAGCTTCGGCCCAGTTAAACGGACATGTTTATTTTGCCGGTGGCCATCCGAAAGGTACTAAAGCTGTAACCAATCAAGTTACAGATTTAAATCTGGAGACCGGGAAAGTTAGCGCACTGCCTCCAATGCCAACAGCGCGTGCAGGCCTCGGCTTGCTGGGATTCCTTTATACTCAAAATGGTGTCCAAGATGTCCTGGTTGCGATTGGTGGTGAGGACGCCAATGGAAACCCGGTGGGCGCGGTCGAGATGTACAGTTTCAAGACTGGAAGCTGGATTTCTCTCCCGTCGATGACCACTCCACGTAGTTATTTGGCCGTGGTTGGTGGAAGCGATAACAACATCTACGCAATTGGCGGAATCGACGCGAGCGGTCATTCGGTCGCTACGATGGAAAAGTTCAACCAGACCAGCTGGTTGCCCGCTCCGGACTTAACTGTACCTCGCTCCCATTTCGGAGCGGTATTTGCACTTCCGGACACTATCTACGCGGTCGGTGGTATCGACCAGGATGGAGTTATGCTGAGTTCGAGTGAAGTGTTCATATTGACCGACGCCAACTCCTGGTTTCCCTGGTTGCCTATGAGCTCGCCCAGGGCGGATTTTGGAATTGCTACGGCGGGAGATGGGTTCCTACATGTCTTTGGGGGTCGTTCTACAACAGGGGTTCTGAACTCAGTCGAGGGATACAACTTTGGTACCGGCGCCTGGACGGCCGAACCTGAGACGCTACCAGCGAAGGAGCAATTTCTTGCCGGGATCGAGGGACTCGATGGCAACGTTTATTTGCTTGGCGGAGAGAAAGGCAATAAAACGTTCCCACTAAAAGCAGCGGTGGCGGCGCCACCATCAGCCGCGAGTCATTCTGTTGTCTTCTTCCTGCACGGATACGATCTTCCGTACATCAACGGCAATCCCGAGGCGAATGAACAAATACCGTTGAACGGTACCATTCTGCAGCTTGGCCTCTTACAAACGACTAGTTGGACTGCCTTCCCAGCCATCAACGGCACCATCGCCGGCGCCGTGACTGTCAACGTACCAACCACACTTGGACTGGGAGTCTTCTCTTCTTTCACGTTGTATTCCAGCGACTTGGACGGAACAAACCAAGAACAGCTGGGTACGATCAGTGGGGTGCTTGGCCTTGGGCTCGGCGGGACGGTTACTATCCCGCTCAATACCAGTCCGCTCGTCCTCAAGAACAAAGTCTTGACTCTATCGGCGAGCGTGCTCGTAGGACTGAACCTGAACCTGAGTGGCGAACCCATGTACCTGACGATCAATGGCTTGACCGGCACGCCGACCAATCAATGATCTGATCCGCCGCCCCAACGGCCCCTCGTTCTCTGGTAAGGGCGGTAGAGATTTGTGATGAAAACCCCGGGCCCTCATTCGGGTCTGGGGTTTTCTTTTGTGGCATTACGGCGGTGTGCACTGACGCTATTTTAGGCCGCCTCTCGGAGAAATCGGGTCCGTATGCGCCCTCCGGCGACCGTGTCCCCTTTCCAAGCTCTTTTTGAACATTGCCTTGCGTTTTTCTCGATCTGTCCGAGCTTAGCGCTCCGATAGGTCTAGTTTATTGCCCGGTGGATCGTCAGGTGGGGTTTCCTCAGTGGTGATTTGAAACCCGATGTTCGGGAACGGCTGTGTGACTTGGATACATCGTAACTGAAGATATGAAATTATTTGTTGGAAACTTGTCTTTCGCGACCGTTGAGGACGATCTGAGGGACTTATTTTCTCAATATGGCACTGTGACCGACGTATTTGTGGCGACGGACCGTGTTAGTGGACGCTCACGTGGATTCGGCTTTGTGACCATGGGTAGTCAAGCCGAAGGTCAAGCCGCAATCACCGCTTTGGAAGGGCACTCGCTCGATAATCGGACTTTGACCGTGAATGAGGCCCGCCCGAAAGAAGAGGGCGGCGGCCGGGCAAAATCCTTCGGCGGAAATAAGCGACCGTTCAGCGACCGCCGGCGTTAAGCCGGAGCGTACAAAATAAGCCGCCGAGGTCTTCCGGTTTGCGGAATTTATCAGTGCGGTTTAGAACCAGGTCATCTCGGTGAGAAGACCTGGTAAGCGGCAAGGGAGCCGGTGAATTTGCAGGCGAGGTGCAAACCTCGCCTGTTCTGCCAGAACGAAAATTAGGTGTTTTAGTCTCAACTACAAATCTATAGCGCGATCACAACCCGATTTATGCCGACCGAGGACTCCATTGTCACTGAAGGAAAAATTGTTACGGTTCTGCCAGGAACGATGTTCCGTGTTGAACTCTCCAACCAGCATCTGGTTCTGGCCCATATCTCGGGCAAAATGCGAAAGAAGTTCATCCGGCTTACGGTCGGCGATCGGGTAAAACTAGAAATGTCACCCTATGATCTGGGGAAAGCGCGCATCGTTTACCGGTTAGGGTGAGCCCTGAGGGTTATGGCGCCTGGCTCGTACGAGAATTTGGCCGGAGTAACTGTCGGATGTCCGATTTCGTTTCTAAAGTCGATTTCCAGCCGGGTACGGACTATCGACGCTCATGACAAATACGATTAGTCCAAGCTAGTGTTTCATTGGACCGACATATTATGCCTCTGCTACCTCGGCTTTGAGCTGTTCCTTTTAGCTACCCGCCGGGGAAAGGTAGCGGCCAAGTCCGCTGACCGCGGAACCATTAAAGCTGCTTGGGCCTTAATCCTCGGGAGTTGCTTGTTCGGCTTTTTCGTGGCTCGCCATATTACTGTCCTCAATTGGCCGGCGCATTCGCCGCTTATTATCGGCGTGGCTGTCCTATTCTTGGTCGGTGGTGTCGCCCTGCGCATTTGGTCTATCAGGCACCTAGGGAGATTCTTCACGGTTGATGTCGGTATTCAACACGGACACCACGTGATTCAGGATGGTCCCTATCGATTTGTTCGCCATCCTTCTTATTCCGGCTCGCTGCTAGCGCTGGTTGGCGTTGGGTGCCTCACTTTCAACTGGCTTGGCCTGATCCTGATAGCAACCTGCACGTTGTGGGCTTATGCGCTCCGGATTCAAGTCGAAGAAAAGGCGCTATTCGCGGAATTTGGACGAAAGTATGCGGATTATGCCGCTCGGACCAAGCGGTTGATTCCTTGGGTGTATTGAATAGCTAATAGCCGGCCCAAACCGGCCGTGATACTAACCTTCCGTTAGTCCATGTAATCTGCGTAATCTCTAGGGCCTATTTTAGGTCTCCGGATCGAGGATGATTATAACGCTACTCACCGATTTTGGCGTAGATGACTACTATGTTGCGGCGGTAAAGGGTGTGATGCTTTCGCGTTGTGGCCATGCGCGTTTGATAGACATCAGTCACGGGATCACGCCGCAAAATGTTGTTTCTGCAGCGTACGTTTTGCTGGGCGCTTATGAGCAATTTCCTACTGGCACTGTTCACTTGGCGGTGGTCGACCCGGGTGTCGGATCAAGCCGGCGTGGCATCATCTTGCGAACAGATCGCTATCTTTTTGTAGGGCCGGACAACGGGTTGTTCTCATTAGTCACACCGGAATCTGTCGAAGCTTTTGAGATTCAACCGTCTGCCTATCTCCCGGACTCGGTT
>JAFAIO010000558.1 GCA_019236675.1 Verrucomicrobiota bacterium | reverse complement strand
AATCGGCTTGGGCAGAGCGCTCATGTAGCCTGCCTCGCCCAGCATGGATTTTTCCATCAGCGCATTGCACGGACACACGGTCACACAGTGGCCGCAGGAAACGCAGCTTGATTCGCCGATCGGTTTGCCGCCGTCCCACACCACGCGGGGATGCGGGTCCTCCCAATTGATCGAGAGCGTCTCGTTAACCTCGACATTCTGACACGCCTCCACACAACGCCCGCAAAGAACACACTGATCCGGATTATAGATATAGAAAGGATTGGTAGCGTCGACGTCGTACGGCTTGTGCTTAAACGGGATCTTCTGATGTTGGACTTTCAACATCTTCGTCGTGTTGTGAATCGTGCAATTCCCGTTGTTGTTGTCGCAAACCGTGCAGTAAAGCATGTGATTACTCAGGATCCGATCGAACGCCTCTCGTTGGGCGGTATCAGCTCGGGGCGACTTCGTTTCAGTGATCATGCCGTCAGCCACCGTCGCCGCGCAGGCGCGGACCAACTTTCCTCCTATTTCCACTAAACAGGTGTCACAGGACTGAATCGGACCCAATTGATGGTGGTAACAGACCGACGGAACCTTTGCCCCGCGCCGAATAAGAAGGTCGATTAGAAGTTCCGGCTTTTCCAGTTCGATTGTCTTGCCATCGATCGTCAATTTAACGGCCATAATTTGCTAGTTTGCGTCTCTCCTGGTTTTTAACCTTTTAGCGTCTGTAAATTGCCTGGCTCTTAAGAAACTCCGGCAGGTGCTGATTGAATGAACGGTTCGACCGCCCCAGCGGCCGCCTCCGCCACTTCGATATCCTGTTCGACCGTGCCCGCACTGGTTCCGACCGCACCGATCACGACGCCTTTCCGCCGAATCGGCAGGCCGCCCCCAAATATGACAATCTTACCGCTGTTGCTGTACTGGATGCCGTACAGCGGCTTTCCTGGTTGAGCTAACTCCGCTAAATCGCCCGTTGACATATCGCACGCGCGAGCGCTGAATGCTTTGTGGATAGCGAGATCAATACTGGCGATCAAGGCGCCGTCCTGATGCGAGAAAGCCACCAGGTGCCCGCCCGCATCGACGACCGCGATATTGTAGGGAAGGCCGATTTGATCGGCTTTGGCTTCACCTGCTGCCAGCATACGCTTCGCGTCTTGCAGCGACAGAGTTTCAAATGTTTTTGGCATGGTTCCCTTCCTTTATTAATGTTGGTTCGGTCCCGTTGTTGCCTGAAGTTCGTATGATCACGTGTGAAATAACGGCAACTTCGATGTAATCTGTGGGCGCAGTCCGAAGCTGAATCACCTTCGCGACCCCGCCGCGCAAATACGCCTCGAACCGAAATCTGCGTAATCTGTGTAATCTGCGGATATTTAATCTTCTTCCCAATGTGAGGATTGCTCAAAGTGTCTGCTATAGATCCAGCCATACCTCTTGGGTATAAGGGCGCCCAGGATGCACGCGCGGGTTCGTGGGTTTTTCATGTTCCGTACCCGCGACAAAGTTAACCGTCTCTTCGCGAGCTGCCTGCGTACCGTCGCTGGAGCAACCGCTAGATGCTAGAGTGCAGGCGACTGACACGATTAGCACTGCATAACGATGAATTTTCAGTATGTGCAGGATCCTTCTGGCTTTGCCAGCTGCGCAAAACTGGCCTAGCGCACTTTCCATAAATATTTTCATATTGTTTTCCCCGTCCTTTGGATTGGGTGACTGCATCGGAATGCAAATGCCTGACGAGACTCGTTATTACGTTACGGGATCGCAGGCACAACCCCTCCATCGATGCGAATGGCGGCTCCAGTGATGGCCGCGGCTTTCGGACTACACAAGTAAGCTACGAGCGCGGCTACCTCTTGTGAACGTATGAACCGTTTGATAATCGAAGTCGGCCTAACCGTTTTAAAAAACTCCGATACCACCTGGTCCTCTGTGATTCCCTTTGAGGCGACCATCTGCTTGATAAACGCTTCCACTCCCTCGGATCGAGTTGGACCCACTAACACGCTATTCACGGTAACGTTGGTACCAGTCGTAGTTTCGGCGATGCCGCGGGCCACCGCGATCTGGGCAGTCTTGGAAACACCGTAGTGAATCATTTCTCGAGGAATTTTGACACCTGCTTCGCTTGAAATGAAGATAATGCGCCCCCAGCCCGCCCTTTCCATACTCGGCAAATAAGCCCGGCTAAGGCGTACACCGCTCATGAAATTTAAGTTCCAAATCTGTTCCCAGTCGGTATCCGAAATATCCTCGAAATCCTTCGCCGTATAGAAGCCGACGTTATTAACCAAAATATCGATCGCCGGCGCTTTCAGTACGAGCTCCTCGGCGCCACCAGCGGTGGACAGGTCACTGGCTACTCCCGTAATGCGAACGCCGGGCGCTGCCTTTGATAACTTGTCCACGGCCCTATCAACTTGGGGCGGAGTTTTGCTGTTAATTACAATGTTGACTCCTTCTCTTGCCAGCGCCTCGGCGATGGCAAATCCTATCCCTTGACTCGAACCAGTGACCAAGGCCGTCTTACCTGCCAGTTCTAAATTCATGGTTAGTTATTGTTGATGTTTTTGACCAAGCCGGCCTATAAGAGAGAAATCTCGCGCCAAAGATCGATGCCACCATCCTTGGCATATTGATCGATCTCGTACAACTCATCGTCGCCGAATTGCATCCGTTTTAGGGCATCGAGCGAGTCATCTAGCTGAGCCACGGTGCGTGCTCCAATTAGCGCTGAGGTCACCCGCGGATCGCGCAGAACCCAGGCAATTGCCATCTGAGCCAATGTTTGCCCGCGTTTTCTTGCAATAGCCGCTAAACCACGGACATGCTTAAGATTCTCCTTTGAGAGAAAATCCCTGCTAAAACTTCCACCTTGACTCGCGCGGCCGCCTTCAGCCTCGCCATCGAGGTATTTATCGGTCAACAGACCTTGAGCCAATGCAGAGAAGGCAATGCAACCCACACCGAGCTCACCGAGAGTATCCAAAAGACCGGTCTCGATATGCCGATTCAACATCGAGTAAGACGCCTGGTGGATTAGCAATGGGACGCCCTCACTCTTCAACACCTCGAATGCTTTTTGCGTGCGTTCGGGACTGTAGGAAGAGATACCGATATACAGCGCTTTGCCCTGTTTCACGATCTGGGCCAATGCACCCATGGTTTCTTCCATCGGCACGTCTGGCCACGGCCGGTGCGCATAGAAGATATCAACGTAGTCTAGCCCTAAGCGTTTTAAGCTCTGATCGATCGAAGCGATTAGATATTTTTTTGAGGCGCCGATGCCGTAGGGCCCCGACCACATTTCATAGCCGGCCTTAGTTGAAATCACCAGTTCGTCGCGACGCTCGCAGAAATCCTTCCGCAGAATCTCGCCGAAATTCTCCTCTGCACTTCCGTAGGGCGGTCCATACATGTTGGCCAAATCAAAATGGGTAACCCCCCGATCGAATGCCCGCCGCACAATCGCACGACAAGTTTCAAATACACTTCCCCCACCGAAGTTTTGCCAAGTACCCAAGGAGATAGGTGGCAGCGACAAACCGCTATCTCCGCAACGACGATACTCTATACTCTCGTATCGCTTCTCATTTGGGACGTAGACCATAGTACTTCTCCTAACTTTCTTAGTGGTCCGCAGGCCTTGACCTCCCACGAACAATAATTTCCTAGAACTGACTATTTTGTGGCTTGTTGCTCGAATCTTGCAGCTAACTCCTTGAGCCCATCGTCGAAGATGGTTTGAAATATCTTAGAAGCTTCCGCGTCGCTTACTCCCGTGGGCTTAAATGTACCGGACCATTCTACCCGCGCTCCCTTCCCGTCCGCCGAAGGCTTGACGTGCAACGTCGATAGATACCCGGTGATCGGGAAAGGCGATTTAATAATGGAGTAACTGTAACTCCGAGTAGTATTGTCGAACTTCTCCAAGCGTTCGACGATAGTCTCTCCTTGGGGATTCGCGAGGTGTCGCACGCGGCCGCCCTCGCTCAATTCGCTCTTCAGAATGTAACCTATCCAATCAGGTAAAGAATTGAACCCGCCGATTAATTGCCAAACTTCGTTCGGTGAAGCCGGAATATCGATTGCTGCTGATGCTTGTGCCATAACCAGCTCCTGATTTATTTGTCAATCGGTAGAGGCGCAGTTGAAGCAACCAGACTTTGCTTGCGCAGCTCACGCCAAAAGTCATCTGGGATGGCAGCTTTAAGTGCCGCGTGATCTTCGGCAATCCGCTCGGGACGACTGGCGCCAGGGATGACCGCGGCTACAGCGGGATGCGCGAGCGCAAACTGTAAAGCGGCGGCTTTTAAGGGAACCTGGTAACGCTGAGCAATCCTCTTGAGCGTTTCGACTTTGGCCACGATCTCCGGGCTCGCCTTCTGATATTCAAAATGGCTGCCGCCAGCCAGAATGCCCGAGCTATAAGGGCCGCCGACCACGATATCAACATCCGCTTCTGCCGCAGCCGGCATCAAACGCTGTAAGGCACGCTCATGATCAAGCAGGGTATAACGTCCGGCCAACAGGAAAGCGTCCGGCCTGTTCTCGTGCATCTCGATGGCGAGTTCGCAAGGCTCAACCCTATTTACACCAAGACCCCACG
>JAFAIO010000480.1 GCA_019236675.1 Verrucomicrobiota bacterium | reverse complement strand
GATCACTGGCTAACTGCTTACTGCTTACTGCTTACTGCTCACTGATTACTGCTTACCGCTCACTGCTCACTGCTCACTGATTACCGCCCAATGGATGCCGACTACAAAGTCAAAATTGAAGTCTTCGAGGGCCCCCTAGACCTTCTCCTTTACCTCATTAAGAAAGAGGAGGTCGACATTTATTCGGTATCGATCGAGCGGATCACGAATCAATATCTGGAATACCTGAACACATTCCGGATGCTGGATCTCGATATAGCCGGCGAATTCGTGGTGATGGCCGCGAACCTAATCTATATCAAGAGCCGGAGCCTATTACCGGCCGATCAACAGGCGGAAGATGAAGGAGTGGACGAAGAAGATCCTAGGTGGGATCTTATCCGGCAATTGATCGAATATAAAAAATTCAAAGACGTCGCGCTCCATCTCCATCGGTGTGAAATTCTGCAGGAAGGAATTATCCCGCGCGTCGCGGGAAAGCCGGTCTTGGATGATCCCGAAACCCTCCTGAAAGACGAAGTCGGCATTTTCGACCTGATCACCGCTTTTCAGAAGGTGCTGAGGAAACTGGAAAACCGTCGTGAGGATCTGCGCGAGATATTCGAAGAGAATTTTACTGTATCCGAAAAAATCGATTACATCCTGCAAACCATCAATTCTGGGGTAAAGGTCGCCTTTTCCAGCCTTTTCGCGACGGCAGCCAGCCGAACCGAAATTGTGGTGACATTCCTTGCCCTGCTTGAATTAATCCGGCTAAAGCAACTGCGGGTAACACAACAAGCGACGTTTTCGGATATCGAGATTGAGAGGATCGCGGGGTAGGGCGCACAAGGGCCCAAGGGTCGGTAGGGCGGCACCAAATCCCCGACGGAGGGGCGTTGCATTCGGCGTGGCCGGGTTCTGACGCGGCCATCCGGAAATTTGAAGCCACGTATTTCGTCCGCCACAACCGCGACGCCCCGAGAATCGTGCCACGTCACGGGAGGTTGCACGTTTTTCGGACCGGCACGCGCTCAAGGGAGCCGCGCCAAAACGCGATTCGAACGAAGTACGTCATGCATGCCGTACTTCGTCCCCAGTAAGGGATCACGGAATGCGGCTCTCCTCAGGTCCGGGTCGTGGACGCCCCCGCTTGATGCAGGCTTTTCTACCGCGAAAACTGCGCTAATCTGGCGTTCCGGATCATGCTTACACTGAAGGCCGTTGTCGAAGCGTTGTTGTTTAGCTCCCAAAGACCCCTCACTGCGAAGGAGATTTTGCAGGTGGTCCGTCTGGGCACGGAATACGCTTCCGAGGAGGAACAGGAGATTTTCAAGGGAATGACAGAAGCCGCGATCCAAAACGTGCTGGTTGAACTAGGTACCGACTATCAGCAACTTGAACGGGCATTTCAGCTGGTTGAACAGGTCAGCGGTTGGCAACTAACCACCAAACCAGAACATCAAAACTGGGTCCGGCAATTGTTCCCGGATTTGCGGCCGGCCCGGCTCAGCCCACCCGCTCTGGAAACCCTCGCGATTGTAGCCTATCGCCAGCCAGTGACAAAAGCAGATATCGAGGCAATCCGAGGGGTGGCGGTGGATGGGGTCATACAGCGGCTTCTCGACGTCGGCATGCTTAAGATTGCCGGACGAGCCGAAATTCCAGGACGCCCGTTATTGTACGAAACTACCCAACACTTTATGGAGCATTTCGGTATAAAGACCTTGGACGAGCTGCCCAATGCGTCCGAACTCCGCTTCGTGCCGTTACCAAATGGAAATCCGCCTGCGTTTCACCCTGGCGCGACAGGCACGGGTCCAACCGATGAGCCCGGGCCCGGAGAACTCTTTACGGAATCGGCTCAGGAACAACCTGGGGAGCCGCCCGCGGAGATTGTGGCATCGGAAAATCCGGTGCCGGAGAATGAGACTAAGGCAACGGCTGAGTCAGGTACACCCATCGATCAGGGCGCTAACAAGGAGTAAAGATGGAAGCCAAACTTTCGCTCGACGAAATTCGCAACCAAATTGACCAGATCGACACTGAGCTTTTGCGGCTGCTCAATGAGCGCGCCGATCTGGTCCATGAGATTGGCACGATCAAGAGGAATGCCGGCCTCCCGATTTATGCGCCCGAACGAGAAGAATCCCTTCTCCAGGCATTGATCCAGAAAAACAAAGGGCGCCTCCCCGCGGATGCCATTAGAGCGATCTACCGTGAAATCATGTCTGCGTCCTTGGCTCTTGAGAAAGACCTGACCATCGCTTTTCTCGGCCCGGAAGCCACCTGGACCCATCAAGCAGCGCGCTCGAAATTCGGTCTTTCAGTTAAGTACAGACCTGAATCCAGCATTAGCGACGTTTTCGCCCGAGTCACTCGTGGAACCGCCGACTACGGAGTTGTGCCGATCGAGAACTCGTTGGAGGGCGCGGTGAACCATACCCTCGACGTATTCATGGATTCGGAGCTCAAAATTTGCGCGCAGATTCTTCTCCGAATTAGGAATGATCTTTTATCTAAGTGGCCTCGGGACCAGATCAAGAAAATCTACTCACATCCGCAGGTCTTCGGTCAGTGCCGGCAATGGCTCCAGGAAAACGCCCGGGACTTTGAACTAATCGAAGTCTCCAGCACAACCCGAGCTGCTCAAATCGCAGCCACCGAACCCGGCGCGGCTGCGTTGGCCAGCTCCATGGCGGCGGAGGTCTACGGCTTGCAAGTATTGGAGCCGTCAGTTCAAGACAGCCCAAACAATACCACTCGTTTCCTGGTCATTTCCCCATCGGGTTGCCCGGTAACTGGCAATGACAAGACCTCGCTCATGTTCTCGATTCAAGACCGGGTGGGAGCTCTTTACTCTGCCTTAGAGCCATTTAGCCGCCTGAAACTGAGCATGAGCAAGATCGAAAGCCGGCCCTCAAAGCGAAAGAACTGGGAGTATTTCTTTTTTGTCGATGTCGAAGGCCACATCGAAGATCCGGGCGTCGCCCAAGCGATCAAAGAGCTCGGCGAACACTGCACATTCGTCAAAGTCCTGGGGAGCTATCCCAGAACCGAGTTGTAGGTTATAAGGTTGGTAGGGCGAAAAACTCGGCGCGCCCAGCATTTTGTTGCTCCATCGGTTAGTCCGCGTCGGTTTTGAGCCGATGCGTGTATCGTTGTCCCAGCAACCCACGGCTCAAATCCGGCGCGATCTACCAAAAAGAGGAGCCACGTTCTGGGCGCGCCGAGATTTTCGCCCTACCTTAGGCACTACTTGCCCACGTAGATCGCCTCGCCCGGCCAGTCGGGCCGGATATAGCCCTTACACATGTTCACGATCGGGATGTAGTTCCGCATCACCCGAATGGGCGACAATAGACGGATCGTCGAAATGGACTCTATCGAGTCGCTTCCGTGATTCTTCAGCAACCCTGGAATCAGCTCTTCGTGGGTCCTTTGCACAATGTCCAGGTCGCTATTTCCATCAACAAACAACAGCAAGGCAACTTTCCCGTCGATCTCAGCAATATGGCTTTCGAAGATAGTTTCGGTGAAAACAGACTGCTCGTTGGAATCCAGGCGAATATCCTGAATCAACTGGCTATAGGTGATGCCTACCTTGAATTTAATGATGTAAAGGTGACGCGCGTTGTACTGCTTAGCTCCGTCACCTGAAAGATCGAGGTTCGTGTAATAAGATAGAATGCCTTCCTGTTCGAGACGGTCTCGTTTTCGGCTGACAGTCCGGACATTCACCCCCGTCGCTTCCCCCACTCCGTTGTCTGACTCTCTCGGATCTCTTATTAGCTGACGAACTATTGCCTTTTCTTGCTCATCCAGGATTCTCATGCAAAGGTCGATGGACGGGTTAAGTGCGCGCACTGGCATGGTGTCCCTCCGCCATACCCGCTGCGCCGTCCATGTCGCTCTCGTAAGAAATAATCTAGTTTTTTCACGTCCGCGACTAGAAATTGCCGCATTTGCTCCCAATTTAGTCTTGAAACGAGCAATTTAACCCTTAGGTTCACCGGTTTTGCGTAAAATGAAGGATGGGATTATACAAGCGGTGCGGAATGCTCCGACCTCGCTTTACGACCCGAGCGAAGAGCACGATTCCTGTGGTGTCGGTTTTGTCGCTTCGGTCAAAGGGGAGCGTTCGAATGAAGTGCTTCACTATGGGCTGACTTCGGTCTGCAACATGGTGCATAGGGGGGCCGTCGACGCCGATGCTAAGACCGGCGACGGATCCGGCATTTTAACTCAGATTCCTTACAAGATTTTTCGGCGTGAGGTCACTCGTCTAGGGCACACGCTTTACAATGATGCCGATCTGGCTATCGGCTCCGTGTTTTTGCCACACGACAACGCGTATGCTCAGGCCAGGGCCAAGTCGGTAATGGAAGACGTCCTTACCTCGCGGCAGCTCTTCCAATTCGGTTGGCGTGAGGTGCCTCTCCATATCGGCGTACTGGGTGAAAAAGCGCAGCTGACCATGCCCCGCATTGAGCAAGTCTTGATCGGCCGCCCGGCCGATATGGACGACGACGAATACGAGAGACAGCTTTTTCTGGCGCGTAACGAGATCGAGAAACGGGCTCAGTTAGATAACATCCGCCATTTCTATATCAATTCTTTCTCTCACCGCGTTCTGGTCTATAAAGGTCTGCTGACCGCGGTTTCGTTGGAGAAGTTCTACCGTGACCTCAGCGATCCTGATTACGAGACCGCTATCTGCCTGTTTCACGAACGATACAGCACCAATACTTTCCCAACTTGGTCGTTGAGCCAGCCGTTCCGGGTTTTAGCTCATAACGGTGAGATCAATACAATTCGGGGGAACCGCAACTGGATGCGCGCCCGTGAATCCGAGTTGATGGCTGATTTTTGGCAGCAGGACATCGACCTGCTAAAGCCGATTATCCAGCCCGGCGGTTCGGATTCCGCCAGTTTGGATAACGCGCTCGAAGTATTGACCATGTCGGGCCGAGATCTGCTCCACGCGATGACGATGCTCGTTCCTCCGGCCTGGCGAGCGGATGAGCTCATGTCGCCCGAGGTTAAAGCTTTTTACGAATATCAAGCTTGCTTCAACGAACCCTGGGATGGACCAGCGGGTCTCGTCTTCAGTGATGGCTTAGTAGCGGCGGCTTGCCTGGACCGCAATGGACTTCGGCCCGCACGTTATAAGCTCACCGAGGACGGCATTTTTATTCTCGCGTCCGAGGTCGGCTGTGCTGAGCTCGACGAGACGGAGGTGATTGAAAAAGGACGACTGGCTCCGGGAACCATGGTTGCGGTCGATACTCAGGCCGGAGTCCTACTTCGGGATAATGAAATCAAAGAGCGCCTGGCACGACGCAAGCCTTACAGCGAGTGGGTCAATACCAACCTCCTCCGGTTGCAAGAAACGGCCGGACGTACCATTCCTGAACCGGCAAATGACCTGGACCTTTTAGGTTTAAGCCAGCGCCAGGTTGCCTTCGGCTACAGCAGCGAAGAGCTGGACATGGTGTTTAAGCCGATGGTTAAGGACGGCCAGGAGGCGGTAGGCTCCATGGGAGACGACACCCCTCTCGCCGTGCTCTCGTTGCAGCCGCGGTTGCTCTACACCTATTTCTGCCAGTTGTTTGCCCAGGTTACCAACCCGCCAATCGATCCGATTAGGGAGCGATTGGTGATGTCGCTCGCCACCCCAATGGGTTGGCGGCGCAATTTGTTCGGCGAGACGCCGGAGCACGCTAAGCTCGTCTTCTCCGAGTCGCCGCTCTTGTTCCCGCATGAACTTGAGGCATTGAAGCATCTCCCCGATCCCGAACATAAAGCGGTCACGATTCCGGTTTGTTGGCCCGAAAGTGAAGGACCTGGCGGTCTTGAGTCGGCGGTGAACCGAATTTCAGTCGAAGCCGAGCGCGCCGTAGACTCAGGTTGCCGACTGATTGTCCTCTCCGATCAATGCGTCGAGCACGATAAAGTCGCGGTGCCGATGCTTCTTGCCGTTGGCGCAGTGCATCATCACTTGATCCGGGTTGGCAAAAGGATGAGGTGCAGCCTGATCGCCGAGACCGGAGAAGCGCGCGATGTGCACCAGATTGCTTGTTTGATTAGTTATGGAGCCAGCGCCGCGTGTCCGTATCTCGCGTTCGAAACCATTCGGGAGTTACTCTTCCGAGGAGAGCTCGGTGAAGATGCGACCTTCGAAAAAGCGGCCAGAAAGTATCGGTTCGCCATCGAAAAAGGGCTTCTAAAAATCATGTCGAAGATGGGGATCTCGGTTATCGGGAGCTACCGGGGAGCACAGATTTTCGAGGCGATCGGTCTCAGCTCTGACCTGATCGACAAGTGTTTCGCCGGGACCCCGTCGAAGGTAGAAGGTATCGGTTTAGCCGAGATCGCCATTGAAACTCTCACCCGCCACCAAAAAGCTTATGCAAAGGCGCTACCCGAAGAGGGGTCGGCCAGCGTGTCGCTGGATGACCCGGGGTTCTATCGTTTCCGGCGTCAGGGCGAAGCGCATGCGATCACGCCTCCGGTTATTAAGAATTTTCACGCATTCGTAAAATCGAATAAGCCGGAAGACTACAAAGCCTACGCCGACGCCGTTAAAGCAGCGCGCCCAAATGCGCTCCGTGACTTATTGGAGCTGACACCAAGCGGGCGGCAGCCAATCCCAATTGATGAAGTCGAACCGATCGAGGAGATCCGGCGACGCTTCACGACGGCCGGGATGTCTCTGGGAGCACTAAGCCCGGAGGCACATGAATGTCTCGCCATCGCCATGAATCGAATCGGCGGTAAGTCCAATTCCGGTGAGGGCGGTGAAGATCCGGAGCGAGTACACCGGCGGCGGAACGGCGATTGGCCGAATAGCGCGATCAAGCAGGTCGCGGCCGGACGTTTTGGCGTAACCGCGACCTACCTCGCTGCCGCCAAAGAAATCGAGATCAAGATGGCTCAAGGAGCCAAACCGGGAGAAGGCGGTCAGCTGCCGGGGCACAAGGTAAGCGAGTTAATTGCCAGGCTTCGGAAGAGTACGCCAGGAGTCGCTCTGATTTCACCGCCGCCGCATCATGACATTTACTCGATTGAAGATCTGGCTCAGCTGATTTACGACCTCAAACAGGTCAATCCTCGGGCAAAGGTCTGCGTTAAGTTGGTCGCGGAGGCTGGAGTTGGAACTATCGCTGCCGGTGTCGCCAAGGCGCACGCAGACATTATCCTGATCAGCGGACACGAAGGCGGAACCGGTGCTTCGCCATTGAGCTCTATCAAACATGCAGGCAGTGCTTGGGAGCTCGGTGTTTCCGAAGCGCATCAGGTTTTGATGCTGAACGGCTTGCGTAACCGGATTGTTCTGCGGGCCGATGGAGGTCTGCGCACTGGAGAAGATATTATCTTTGCCGCGCTTTTGGGAGCCGAGGAGTTCAACTTTGGCACTACTGCGCTGATTGCTTCCGGCTGCGTTTATGTCCGCCAATGTCATTTGAACACTTGCCCGGTTGGCGTCGCCACTCAGGACGAGCGGCTGCGTGCGAAATTCAAAGGTAAGCCGGAGTATGTGGTTAACTTTTTCAACGGCGTCGCGCAGGAAGTGCGCGAGATCATGGCGAAGCTCGGTTTAGCGACATTCAACGAATTGGTCGGCCGGGTTGAATGGTTGCGGCAACGCGAGGTCAAAGATCATCCGAAAGCCAACAAGTTAAACCTTACCCGTCTGCTGGCAAACGTGGCCAAAGACGATGACACCCTGGTTCGGCACAATACTTGGGATCGCAATGATCCGACTTGGGGCCGGCGATTAGACGACGTCATCCTGCAAGATGCGCGCGAGGCCGTTAACGATCAGGTTCCGGTTTGTCTGAGCTACCGTATTAAGAACACCAATCGGACCGTTGGCACTAAGCTCTCCGGTGAAATCGCTTATCTCTGGGGCGAGCAAGGTCTTCCCGAAGGAACGATCGAACTCAAGTTATCGGGCAGCGCAGGCCAAAGCTTCGGGGCCTTTCTGACTCGCGGAGTTAAGCTGACCCTGACCGGCGAAGCAAATGACTACGTAGGAAAAGGCATGGGCGGCGGCGAGATCATTATTAAGCCGTTCGCAGAACGAAAATATGTGGCCCGGGAAAATTCGATCATCGGTAATACGTGTCTATATGGTGCGACGGGCGGAGAGTTTTTCGCGGCTGGCCGCGCCGGAGAACGGTTTGCGGTCAGGAACTCAGGCGTCTCCGCGGTGGTCGAAGGCGTCGGAGATCATGGCTGCGAGTATATGACACGCGGCACGGTGGTGATCCTCGGCCCGACCGGGAAAAATTTCGGGGCCGGTATGACGGGCGGTGTTGCCTATGTTCTGGACCAGGACTCTGCCCTGAAGCGAAACCTTAACCCGGAATTGGTGTTGATGGAGCCGCTAACCGAAGAGACAGACGCGGTCCTGGTAAAGGAGCTCATCTATAAGCATCTCGAGCGGACCGAAAGCGAGTTAGCCAAAGAGATTCTCGGTGACTGGGCAGCCTTTCAACAGAAGTTCTGGAAGGTTCGGCCAATTCACGTACCATCAATTCAACCAGTCGCGCCGCCCCCCGCCCCGGTAGTCGAAAATGTAACCGGCGTGGACAAATAGCAGCAAGATGACAGATGACAAATCTCAAATGACAGATTGCGGATTTGCAACGTATCGAGGGACACAGGGCCTGCCTGAGTTTTGCAAATCTCCAACATCGGAAATGCCTCCAATTTGTCATCTGTCATCTGTCATGTGTCATTCAAAGTAAGCCTATGGAGATCGTTAATCAGCTCGCGTTGTTTCTCGAAAATCGTCCCGGGACGCTGGCTGCGGTCTGTGACGCTTTAGCTGCCGCAAAAATTAATATTTTCGCTCTGACCATTTCGGACACAGTCGATCATTCGGTTGTTCGCATGGTCGTGAGCGATAGCAGAAAGGCGCTCTCGATCTTTGAAGAACACGGCACGTTGGTGGTCGAAAACGAGGTGCTCATGATTGAGCACGATAACCACCCTGGATCCTTATCCGAGATAGCCAAGAAGCTCGCGTCGAAAAAGATCAATATCGAGTACGCTTATTTGAGCGGGTCACCCCGAGTGAAACGCGGGCTTCTTATTTTGCGCCCCAACAACGTTAAGAAGGCGTTTGAGGCGCTGAGCGGGTAGTAGAGCGACATGGCGATGGTGGGGCGAGGCTCCCGAATCGCGACCTCGTCCTAACAGCGCTGCTGATGCATTTTTGCTCGAATGCATGCGGGGCCGATGTGCTGCCGAGCTGCCGGTCTATCGTGTGGCCGGGCTGTGAATCGTGGCACATCAGATGAATCGGCTCGGCACGTTTTGCGGTCTAATGTCACGCCACAACATCGAATCATCCGAGAGCGCTGGTGATATCGTTGGGTCTTTCAGGAGCCTCGCCCCACCAAAGATGCCCAATCGCCACATTCGCCCCATCGCCTCCCCGGCACGCTAACAGATGCAATTCCCGCATAACCTTGTAACGTTCTAGTGCACATGACACACACCCCTTCTCAATCGCTGCGTTCCCAGAATTGGTTCAGCGGTTTTAGCCGCGATGCGGTTATTCACCGAAGCTGGATACGCGGCCTCACCGAAGATGCGTTCGACGGGCGGCCAATCATTGGCATTTGTAACACTTTTTCCGAGCTTACTCCCTGTAATGCGCATTTCAGGGAGCTCGCCCAGAAGGTGAAAGACGGTGTGTGGCAGGCCGGCGGGGTGCCGTTTGAATTTCCCGTGATGTCTTTGGGAGAAACCAATCTTCGACCAACAGCAATGTTGTTTCGCAACCTCGCGAGCATGGATGTTGAAGAGTCAATTCGTGGTAACCCTATCGATGGCGTTGTCTTGATGACCGGTTGTGACAAGACGACCCCAGCGCTGCTGATGGGCGCAGCCAGTTGTGATGTACCAGCAATCGTACTCTCCGGCGGCCCAATGTTGAACGGACACTTCCGCGGCCAAATCGTCGCATCAGGTACCGCGGTTTGGCAGTTTACCGAGGCGATCGCCGCCGGCAAAATGTCGGTAAGTGACTTAGCTGAGGCCGAGCCCTGCATGGCCCGGAGCGCTGGCCATTGCATGAGCATGGGCACCGCATCAACAATGGCCTCGATGGTAGAAGCCCTTGGCGTCGCCTTACCAACTAACGCCGCTATTCCAGCAGTCGACTCTCGCCGGGACGTGCTCGCCCAGATAGCAGGGCGCCGAATAGTCGACATGGTCAGAGAAGATTTGAGGCTCTCCAAGATTCTTACCCGAGAAGCCTTCGAAAACGCTATCCGAGTCAATGGCGCGATCGGCGGCTCTACCAATGCCGTCATCCACCTCTTAGCCATCGCTGGCCGAGTCGGGATCGATATGAGCCTGGAGGACTGGGACCGGCTTGGCCGCGACATACCCACTATCGTCGATCTTCAGCCGTCCGGCCGGTTCTTGATGGAGGATTTCTACTACGCAGGCGGTCTACCGGTGGTGATGAAACGATTGGCCGAAGCCGGTTTGTTGAATCGAGATTTACTCACTGTGAGTGGCGCTACCGTTTGGGAGAACGTCCAACACGCGAAGAGTTATAACGACGAGGTGATTCGGCCACTGTCGAAACCGTTGGTGAGCTCCGGCGGCATCGCCGTGCTGCGAGGTAATTTGGCCCCGGATGGCGCCGTGTTGAAACCCTCCGCTGCCAGCCCGCATCTGCTGAAGCACAGCGGACGAGCAGTCGTTTTCGAGAATATCGAGCACTACCATGCGCGCATTAACGATCCCGCCCTCGATGTCGATGAAAACTCGGTTTTGGTTCTGAAGAACTGCGGTCCGCGCGGCTACCCGGGGATGGCGGAAGTCGGCAATATGGGCTTGCCTCCGAAAGTTTTGAAAGCAGGCGTCACCGATATGGTCCGCATCTCCGACGCGCGGATGAGCGGCACTGCCTATGGCACGGTCGTCCTGCATTGCTGCCCGGAGGCCGCGGTCGGAGGACCGTTAGCGCTGGTGCGAGATGGCGACATCATTGAGCTGGACGTAGAAGAACGTAAACTCCATTTAGCCGTCGACGACGCCGAATTAGAGAAACGCCGGAAATCCTGGCAACCAGCAAAAGCACCAACAAGTGGTTACGCACGTCTCTATCACGATCACGTGATGCAGGCCAACCTCGGCGCCGATTTAGATTTCCTGCAAGGCTGCCGCGGAAACGCCGTCGGCCGACCCTCGCATTAAAAGACAAACCGCGAATCGACACGAATAAGAAGGCGGAGAAAACAACCGCAGATTAACGCAGATGTACGCAGCTCTTTTGCCAAGGTCAATCTTTCCAGTAATAAAGTGCGTCAAAGAGGGTATGCGCGCGTCCGGAGAGCACCGTTGGGACGTCCAAATTCGGTGGCAGTGGAGATAAAAGATCCTCGTGAAAGAGTCTTACAAGACCAAAGCTCTCCAAGACCGGTTGAACGCGCGCGGCTAATGCTTGTACAATTGGCGTCGGTAGGTGATCGACCTTTCTGCTCTCGGGCAAATGTCTATAGCCACGGCTACTCTTCGAGTCCCAACCCTGGTCGCCCTCCATGAACACAAAGTAGGGTGACAGTCGGCTAAACAAAATCGCTAGGCCTTTGTATTCGTTTTCGTAATTGGTGGGTCTATCAACCGTGAAATCCGCGTCTTTCCGATAAAACCAGGCGTCGATAAAGGAGGAATATCCAGAGCCATAGTGCCGCCAATCGATACGAGAGAGAGTTCGGTGATTCTGCAAACGGATGCACAAACGTAACGGTAAGAGTTTTCAATCGTTTGCGCGTTATCGGTCACCCAGGGATGCTCTTCCGAAATCGAGCGTCCGGAGAGGAGTCCTTCGATTTGAGGAAGCGAGAAAATGGTTCGAAAAATCAGTTACCAGAGATCGGGATCCCCGATGTGGAAACCTGGCGTCACCGGTTTTCCCACTCCAGTTTAAAAGGCATCGTTGTTAGCAGATACTGAAGACGGCCACTGAGGCGTCGTCCAGACCGGCTAAACTCCGGCAAAGGAATTCGATGCCTGAGAGCATCGCCTCTCCGGCGTCTGGTTCGTTGGTCTCATTGAAGGCATTATAGTAGTCTCGTAGCTGCTCGGCAGAGAACTGCCCGGGACTCAGACGACCAAGAAAGCGAGCTCGCTGATCAGGTGTGAAGATGAAAATCGCGGCGTCGCGAGCACCGCTCAGTTCTTGGGCCAACTCGGCTTGCGAAGACGAGCGCATTAAATCGATGCCCTGGCCGTTAAGATAGGGCAACAGCGTGGTAAAGAGATATCCAGAACCGTTGTAGTCGGTTCCAGACTTGCCTTTCTCTTTTAAACACTGATCGTAATCTGTTCGAAGTTGATCCAAAGCGGCTGCCGGTAAATAAATGAATGAAGCAATTGCGGACATAAACTCTCCTTATCGATCGGTTTCCTAAACCATTATTCGCGTCCGTTGCGCTTCAATTCGCGTTTATTCGCGGTTCAGGGAAGGTTCCTCACGAAGTCCTGGATTGGACGGCGCTTTGGCGGCTCTGGAACTTGAGCTGGATAACCGAGATAGAGGAAGCCAACCAGCTCTTCGCCTCGCTCAGATAGCTGCAACAATGCATCCGTTTCCGGTAACCGAGTAACCCGGCCGGTATTCCAATGGGTTCCGATTCCCTCACCCCAAGCCGCCAGTTGCAGGTTCTGGACAGCAGCGCAAACCGCTGCCAAATCTTCTACTTGTTGCGCAGGACTCTCTGCAATCCGGCAGGTAACCGCTAATAATACAGGAGACGACATCACTTTTCGTTGAGCCTCTTCTTTCGCTTTAGCTAGCACCGACGGATCTTGGCTAGATGCCGTCTGCCTGGCTAATGCATCTGCCAGTTCTTCCCTGCTTTGCATTCCAATAATCGCGATACGCCACGGCTCGGTCAGACGATGATTAGGAGCCCAACGCGCCGCATCCAGAATTTGCCAAAGCGTCTGTTCCGGAATGCGGTCAGAACGGAATTCTTTAATGGTCCGGCGGCTTTGAATAGCGGTGATTATCGAAGGGTTAGGTTTAGTTGAGTCCATAAAGCATTCAATCGGAGTCCCATCTCGTCCTCGTCCTCGAAAGGAGGTCCCAGCGCCAACTTGCGTCATCAGTAATAAAGTGTTCGCGAAGCCCAACCGTCGGTGGTTCGAATTGCTGGGAGGAAAGCGCCGTCTCGAGTACGAGGACGACATGTGAACACACGCTCTGACATTATTGCGCCTCCTCCACGGCTCCGTTCTGCTCTAAGACCGACGAGGTTGCCGATTCGCTAACCTTTCGACGTGGTCCACGACTCACTTCAAGTCCGTCGGTAGGCAACAAGCGCCAGTACGCCGGCAAAGCAGCAAGCCCAAAAATCGCGCTAAGGGCAAAGGCAATACGAAAATCCGATATCTCATAGAGGCCATGATTTCCTCTGAAAAACGCCACCAGGTGTAGGGCCACCGCCCCAAAAGCGATGCCCATCCCGAACCCCAGCTGCTGCATGGTGCTCTGCATCATGCTGGCTGCACTCATGTCTGCAGCCGGCACCTCCGAGAACGCGAGCGTGTTTAGGCTCGTAAATTGCATTGAACGGACTAGACCCGCCCCCAATAACAAGGCCAACGTGATGACGAGCGGCGTACCGAGTGACAGCATGCCTAGTCCTGTGGCAAAAAGAGCGATAAGCGGCGTATTCACGACCAGCACCGACCGAAAACCGAATTTCTTCAATATCCAAGTGGTGCTCGTTTTCATGAACAAGTTACCAATCGCATAAACAAGTACTAGCAACCCGGATATAAAGGGGCTCAGCCCGAACCCGCTCTGGAACATCAACGGAAGCAGCAATGGAGCAGCGCTAATCGAAATGCAACTCACGTTTCCCGCAATGAGACAAGTCGCAAAGGTGCGAATTCTTAGTAGGGAAAGATTGATAAGCGGGAACCGGGTTTTCCGTTCCCAGTAGAGAGTTGCAATCCCAAAGATAACACTGAGCGCCAAAACCCAACCAGCCATTATCCAATCGGAGTTTGCCCGACCCAACAAATCAACGCCATACATCAAGCAGCTCAGCGCAGCGGCGCTCAATATAAAACCGGGTAGATCAAGCGGCCGTCGCTCATCGGAACGAAAATTTCTGACGAACCGATAAACGAGACAGATCGCAACCACGCCGATCGGGATGTTAATCAGGAAGATCCAGCGCCAGGACGTGAAGTTGGCGATAAAACCGCCCACGGGCGGCCCGATTACGGTGGCGATCAAACCGGGCCACACGATGGTGGCGATTGCGTTCACCAAAGAGCTTTTGGGTGTGCTGCGAAGGACCACTAGTCGTCCAACGGGCACCATCATGGCCCCGCCAATTCCCTGGGCCACGCGTGCAGAAACAAATCCGGCCAGACTATTTGCAAGCCCGCAGCCGACCGAGGCCAGAGTAAAAATGGCAATCGCCGTACTGAAGATGGTTCGCGCGCCAAAGCGGTCCGCGATCCAGCCGCTGATCGGGATAAAGACAGCCAACGTGACCAGGTAAGCCGTCATCCCGATGCTGACATCTGTGGGGGTAACCGAAAATGACCGGGCGATCTGCGGTAGAGCCGTTGCGATCGCGGTACCATCCAGGTTCTCCATGAAAAAGGTCACGGCGACGATAAGAGCCACTAAGCGGAACCGCTCGTCCGCTTGCCCTGTAATTGTTTTATCCATCGCTTCCTCTTCCGAACGGAGGGAAAGCAGAAACCAAGCGCTTTCACCACCCGCTCGATTCCTGAAATCAAGTCAAGGGTTACTTAGCGCGTTGGTTGACGTTAACGCTTACGACCGATGGGGCTAACGCCATGATCGGTAACGACGGCAAAAACAGAACAGCGATAGGAACAGATGTCAAATCGATCTCCTGGAGCGCTGCCTTCTCGCGGCGCCGGGACGAGGCCGATTCGGTGGGGACGTTGAGCGGCCTTGCGGACGGTGCCAATGCTGGCAACAAAGTAATCAGTAATCAGTGAGTCAGCAATCAGTGCAGAAGCCGCCCAAGCCGGCACAGGCAAAAAAGATCTGATTAGTGACCTACTGATTACTGATTACTTTTGCGCGAGCCACGGCCATACAAGTAAGACACGTTCCGTCCATGGGGCAAAGCCGTTTGGCCTTAAGACGCACAACCCTCCGCGTTCGCGAAAATCGTTACGCGAACTTTCACCAAGCCGAATCGTGGTCGACCTATGACGGATAACCGCCAGAGATGTATTGTTCGAGATGCTCGATGGTGGCGGTCTGGGCCGAAATCAGCCATTTGAGGGCGTCGCCAATCGATAGGATACCGACTAGCTTACCGTCTTCCAAGACTGGGAGATGCCGGACACGTTTGTCTGTCATCACGCGCATGCATCCGGTCAGGCTTTCATTCGGGTGGGTGACAACCAGGTTCGTCGACATGATCTCACTCACTCGGGTTTCCTTCGACGACCGCCCTTGCAAGATCACCTTTCGCGTGTAGTCGCGCTCTGAGATAATCCCAACAAGTTTGTCTTCCTGCACCACGGGGAGAGCACCCACGTTTTTATCCGCCATCATTTTGATAGCGTCATACACCGTCGAGTCAGGACGCACCGTCCAAACCGTCGAATTCTTGTGCGCCAGGATCCAGCTAACTGTACCGGCAACTTCCATAAGAAGGGGGACTAAACTTGCCGCAGGTTCACACGATGTTCAAAGAGAATCTGGCGGGCGGGCAGCTAGGAGCGGATATGGGTCGGGCGCATCGCAAGGGCGGAAGAAGGCGCACCTCATCAAAGGTGAAAGGCGGAAGGTGATTTCGCACGGACGACGCACCGCCTCTGTAACGCCTTTCACCTGTCACCTTTCACTTTTCACCTTTCACCTTTTAGTACGGCCTAGCAACATCCTGCTGCCTCCTGGATTCTGGCTCCCGAGTCCCTTACTTTTCCCTCATGGCTACTCCAACTCCCCCCGTACAAACCGAGAGCCCGAGCGCGCGTACACCGTTGAACCGGATCACTGCGTTCTTTGTCTATTTATTCGAGCGGATCACTCCCGATCCCTATATCTTTGCCGTCAGCTTAACGATCATCACTGCGCTGCTAGCAGCTCTGTTAGCGCCGAAAGGATCGATCCCGGATATCCTAAATGGTTGGTACGGTGGTCTCTTTCAGATTCTAGCTTTTGCGTTCCAGATGGTCCTGATCCTGGTCACCGGGTACGCTTTGTCCAATTCACGACCGATACGCTTCATTCTGGATTGGCTCGCGTCTCGACCCAAAACTCCCCGTGCAGCCATCGTTCTTACGATCCTGGTGGTCATGGTCACCTCGTTCTTTAATTGGGGATGTGGATTGGTAGTAGCCGGGCTTCTGGCCCGGGAAATCGCGAAGCGAATCCGAATCGATTTTGGCTGGCTGGTAGCCGGCGCTTACTCAGGCTGGATCATCTGGGCGAGCGGGTTCTCCAGCTCTATCGCTCTCTCCCAGGCTACGCCCGGGTCGTCTCTAAACCTGGTGCAGAAGCTGACCGGACAGGTGTTGCCGCTGGGCGATATGTTGTTCGCTCCGTTTAATCTCGCGCCGGTAATCGCCGTCGCCATCCTGATCCCGGTTCTTTACTGCGCGATTATGCCGAGCGCTGAGGACACTGTCGCAGCAGACCCTGAACGACTACGGACCGAAGATAATCCGCCCAAGTATGAGCGGCATGGAACCGTCGCCGACCGTCTCGAACATGCCTGGATCCTGACGTTGATCGTGGTAGCAGCAGGAGTGGGCGCCCTGATATTGAGCTGGTCGAAAACCGGGATCTCTTTGGATCTAAACTCCATCATCTTTCTTTTCTTGGTAGCTGGGCTGTTGCTGCATTGGACCCCGATCAACTATGTCCGCGCAGTGAATCAGGCAGCCCGCGTCACCGGACCACTCATCCTCCAGTACCCGTTATACGGCGGCATCATGGGAATCATGACAGCAACCGGTCTCGCTGACGTCATCGCTAAAGCATTCGTTTCTTTTTCAAATGCCCACACCTTGCCATTCTGGAACTATGCCGCATCGCTGATCATCAGCCTCTTTATCCCAAGCGGCGGCGGTCACTGGGCCGTACAAGGACCATTCACGGTTCCGGCGGCGGCACAATTGTATGCGTCTCAAGCGGCGACGGCCATGGGTGTGGCCATGGGTGAACAAGTCGCGAACATGATTCAGCCATTCTGGGCGCTGCCGGTTTTAGCAATCGCCGGAATCAGCCTCCGGAGGGTGATGGGATTTACGGTGATGTCGTTCTTTGTAGGTCTCGTAATTTTCGGTCTGGCGTTGTTGTTCCTGGTTTAGGGCGGCACAGCTCAATCGTACTCGTCCTCGTCGTCGTCCTCGTTCTCGATATTACGGTGTCCACGCCAAGTGATGGCCAGATAGCCACGCAGTTTTTCTGCTCCGTACCTCGATGCCCAAACCTGAATGGCGCACCTCTCGAGGACAGCTTGCCCGCCGTAGCCATTGGTCCTTGCTGACCAGCTGCCGTAAGTCGGCCTCGCAAGCGAGGCAGCGCTCCACAAGAATGCTGCGACGGCGGGACTACGACGACGAGAACAATTGAGCGGGCACCCTACCAGACCAAACTGAGGCCACACGTCTCATACGCGCTCATCGCGCGGTCCCGTGAAACCAAAACCAGGTCTTCGCGAATGGCCTGCCAGACCAACATGCGATCGAACGGGTCACGATGTTTACCCATCTTCGTCAGCCGATGAAAGGTAGCGGCGGTGTCAGCAGCCAGCGGTAAAAATGTGAGACCTATCGAAAGCGCGTACCCAGGGATTTGATCGGGCGAGATACCGGAAAGACTGAGTTTTCCTAACGAAATCTTGAGCGAAATTTCCCAAAACGAAATCACCGATACGAACACCTCGTTTTGGCGATCGCGGAGGAAGCTTGTGGCTCGAGGGCTCAGCCTCTTCGGGCTTGCTAGGGCAAACAACAAAACGTGCGTATCAATCAGACCTCTCAATGGCTGAGCAGCTCAGAATCGTCGATCTCAAAGTCGGGCCCGACCTCGAAGGAAACCTTTCCGTCTAGAAGGCCAACGGGCCGAGGCTTTTTCTTCCCTCTAGGCGGAGGCTGAAAAACCGCGATCGTCCGCTTCGAGCGTCCATAGGTCACGGCTATGGATTCACCCTGACGAACGGCATTCAGTGCCTCCGAGAATCGAGCCTTAAATTCAGCCACCGTCATCGTTTTCATAGCGGTTTCCAAAGATGCCGACTCGCGGCGAAGTTGTCAACTTGTCCATTTCAACATCAAACCCGAAGCGTTAACATCAACAACCCGGCCAGAATCAAGCTGCAAGACCAAACCAGGTCCGCGTTGAACCAGGACTTTCGGAGGATGGCTAAACCAATGATGTCGTAGACCAACCAAGCAACGATGCCGGCTACGACAAATTGCGAGAGCGAATGCACGCAAACCCCGGGAATCGAATTATAGAATCCGGGGAATGACGTCGCAGACTTAAGCGGCGACGGAGATGAAACGCCACACCAAGCTCCACCTCCAATAACGAACACTGGCAGTAGCATGAGCCCAGCGCCATGGGCGCTAGCCATTAGGCAGGACCAACAGGTCAGATCCCGGAAGCTCACCCGCATCCCAACCCAACGCGGATGACGTCCACGAAGCAGGCGCCAGCTGCCTAAGCCAGCCAGCACCACAGCCGCAGCCAAGCCAAACCAGGTCGCCGAAACGTATTGGCCCACCAGGTATGCCAACGCAATGATCACAAATACCGACAGAGCGTGCCCGATCGCGATCGCGCACATCGCCTGAAAAATGGCCGCTCGCGAACGGTTTTGGAGCCCGAGACTGACGGCGAACAGCCAGCCCATGCCGGGATTCAATCCGTGCCAAGCCCCTAATGCCACCAACGCAATCCAAGGCCAAGCATTCACGGGTCACCACCTCTGCTAAGACGGAAAACAGAATGAATCCGAAGACGTATCACCGCCTTCCAACCTGACTTGATGAAGACGATGGTCCTCTGTCTTGACCAGAAACCGCGGATCAAAGTGCAACGATCCGTCAGCACCGGCATCCGCTTTCACCATCCAGGTACGGATCCCATCCGGATAAAATTGTTCATCCCAGGATTGATAAAGCGAGTTGGTGAGATACACCCGTTTACCGTCCCGGCTCACTTCCACCATTTGGGGACCGCCATTGAGCGGTTCAGCCGGATTCTGAGGATGCGGTGTCCGCTTCACAATTCCGCCAATTGGCAAAACTGCGCTAAGCTTCGGTTGGTCCGGTATCGAGACGTCATAACGATGGAGCTCACCTGTCCCCCAACAGGAAACGTAGAGCCAACGATCATCCAGGGACAGATGCAGGTCTGACACCAAGGGCGGTACGGCACCGAACCCCTGCAGCAACGGCGGTAGATTCGCGGCATCTGCGGGTTGAGCCGGGATCTCGATCACCTTTTTGATTTCCCAATCCCCTGACCGCCGGCGCCAGAGCCAAATTGAGGCAGATAAATCTTTCAATGAAATTACCACTCCCACGAAGCCAAAGGTCTTCGTCGGGTCATGCGACGGGCGCAGCTCCAAAACCATCTGATGTTCGCTCCCTAAATCGAGCGCCTTCGAATGCTTGCGCTTCCGGAGATCCCAGAAATGAATCTGGTGCCCATATTTTGCTCCCAGAAGAGTCTCAGGTTGTAACCCTCCTTCGATCATTCGAGGTGTTCCCCACTCGCTGCTGATGAGGACGTCGTGGCCGAGATGCCAGAAGAAGTCGTAGGCTAACTCTTGCGGTCCCCGATCCACTTCCCACCGGCCAAGGACATTAAAGTCGTAGTGATCGAGGACAAAGATGCCTCCGGGCCCTCCTCCGTCCGGGGCGCCAAGCGCGCTCAGGTAAATACCATCCGGCCCGCAATGGACAGTATGAGGACGAGAATAACCTGCACGCTTGAATACGTCTTCCGGTTCAATGGTTTTAACGATCTGAAGTTTAGTCGGATCGGGTTTCGTATCGATAACGTGAATCCGAGAGGACCGCAGCCCCGGTACGATAAGGTACCGGCGTTCAACATGGGGATGCGGCGCGTAAGGACAAAGCGCCGTGCTGCACGCATTCCATCCAAAATGATGGAGCTCATCCCCGATATCAGGTAGATCGGTCCGGCTCAGGATTTGTCCATATTTGGGAGAAGAAGGATCAACATCGACGACATAAAGCGCATCCGACCGCGACTTCTGGTCGGGCGCCAGTCCTGCGACATAGGCGTAGCGCTCAGCGGGCGCTTCCATAGCGAGCCGTGCTGTCGGGTAAAACGTAGGATCAACAGTCCAGCGCAACGGATTGGTGGAGAGACCAAATGTGGAATTTGCCATAAACAGTTTGCCATTTGGCGGATTTGAATCTGAGGGGTTAAACAACGGGGAGCTAGTCAGTCCCACCGGCGAAGAAAACCACCGTTACCCGACTACCGCACTAGGGTATCGATAGCCCCGCGTTTTGCAACGCCAAACTTAAACCACGAATGGACAGGAATCCAAACCGCGAATGGACCCGCCTCCGCCAAGCCTACGGCGCGGCAGGCCACGAATGGACGCGAATAAGAGACGGAACAACCGCAAATGAACGGAGATCGACGCAGATAGGTTTTCGGTGGCAAGACGCGGCCCCGAACCGGCTGTAGTCCTGGGTTCTACGTTCTAGGCCTCGGCACGATGCTTTTGTGCCTCGCTACGTCGAACATCAAACTTTCCCCTTCAGACCCATAGTCACCCGGGAGCCTAGCCTACTACCCAACCTATCTGCGTACATCTGCGTTTATCCGCGGTTGAATCCTCCGTCTCTTATCCGCTGCCTGCCGCGCCGTAGGCTTGGCGGAGGCGGGTCCATTCGTCTCCATTCGCGGTCGCTCTTCGGAAATGCGAGGGCGATTGGCCAAAGGTCGTGGTCCATAGACGACGAAAATGACGGACATCGGCGAAACCGCAGCGTTCGGCGATGACTTCTAAAGTTAAGCGATGATCGCGCATTAGGCTGGCCGCCATCTCCAGACGCACTTTTTGTTGGTACTGCAATGGAGTCAGGCCAGTATTGGCTCGAAATGCTCTTGTGAGTGTCGACTCACTCATAGCGGCAAGAGAAGCCAGGCGGGCCAACGGGGCAGGATCACCCGGGTGTTCATTTAACCAATCCTGTACCCGGTGCACACCAGAATGCAGATGAGCCCGGTAATCCAAGTACACACTCAATTGGTGATGTGCTCCCGTACGGCGAAAATAAACGACCAGATCTCGGGCCACCCGCGCCGTCATCTGCGGTCCGTAATGTTGTTCGATGAAGGAAAGGGCCAGATCAATCCCGGAAGCAATGCCCGCGCTCGTGGTGATGCCTCGATCGTGAACGAACAAGACGTTATCGACTACCTCCGCGGTCGGATAACGCCGTTGCAACTCTTTGACGCAAGACCAATGCGTGGTGCAGCGACGCGCCTCCAACAGTCCGGCTTCTCCCAAGCCAAACGCGCCAGAACAGACTGACCCGATGGCTGCGCCCGAACGATGAGCGATTCGCAAGTAATCCCGCAAAGATTCCGATAACACATCTCGCCGGGTACGGCCTCTCCAGCGAACTCCCGGAACGATCACCAGGTCGTTCTGATCCAATTCATCAGCGGGAATCTTCGGACCGAAGCCGGTCAAGGCAATCCCAACAGCGCTCGGGACCTGTGGGGTTGAGCCGATGAAATGAAGACGATAGTGACCGCCGCACCCATTAGCAGAATCAAATGCCTGCAATGGCCCCGCCAAGTCGAGTAAATGAACACCCGGCGCAACAATGAAGATGATCTTTCGTTCGTCGCGTTTCATCGGGTCATGCACCTCTTGTTTCCGCTGAGTCCGGGTTGCTGCCTCGCCCGCGACGCGATGGAGTTCGAACCTCTAGAGCCCGTGCAACCCGCTTCGCAGGAGCAAAATCTTTATAGTTCAGGTCATACAAAACGCCGACACTTCCGTTAGGAGCGATATCTGATCTTGAGCTGGACCGGGTTGGACCGGCGTACCATTTATATGTCGCTCCTAACGGAGCCGACTCCGCCAAGGCTTCGTCGCGCCTAAATAATTGGTCAGGCGCGCCGTAGCGAAGCGAAGGCGGCTGGTCGCATTTTGTCATTGTTTCTATAAAGATACGGCTCCTAGGGAGCCCGGCCCAGCAACCGAGTCTCGCTTACCTCAACAAACCCAAGACCTCCTCTGTAGAAACGATACTAGCGAAGCGACCCGCCAACGCGTATTCGGTCCTTCGCACCACTTGGTCGGTTGGCAATTCCGGCCCACCCGCCCAATGAGGGATAGCAAAGGTCAACGTGGCATCGGTCACAAAATCAACCTTGTAACCGCGGTCGGAGGCATCTCGAGTCGTAGTCTCGCAACACTGCTCCGTTTGGATACCGGTTACACGGAGATGGTTGATTTCCCACTGGGTAAGTCGCCGTGCTAAGTCCGTACTGGCAAATGCACTAATTGTTGTCTTCTGAAGCACGACTTCTTCCGGTCGAGGAACCACGAAATCCATGAACCGATAGAAAGGAGAATTCGGATTGAAATTACTCTCCGGTTTCAAATTCTGGTGTAACAGGAAAACAATGGGCAGGCCAGCAGCCCTGTAAGCTTCAATCAACTTGGTTACGTTCGATTCGAAGGCGGGATTATTCCGTGTTGCCCAGGTAGCAGCGTCCCCCTTGAATGAATCTTGTACATCAATTACCAATAGGACTGATCTAGGCAGCCCTGCGCCCTGTTCTCTTTTGTAGTCTGAATTACTCATGCCCCTGATGCTAAAGGCTACAATATACGCCGGCGAGGGTCGATCTAATCCAAATCGGACGGATCCAGGCAGGAATGGTAACCAGCGAGAAAACGCCTGGAGGGGAGCCGCTTTGTAGTACAGCAGTTCTGTCGTATGGCAGCTGGCGGCTCCCGGGAACGTCTCGACGCGATGTATGCCCTAAGCGGTTCTTTCCGAAACCATTACTGGTTGCTGGCTACTCCCGGCCCGGGCGCCGAAAAAAGAACCGCCAGGTCCCTGTGGACCTGGCGGTAACTACACCTTCGCTCTGTTGAAGTTCCTAGATTGAACTGAACGCAAGATGGCCGATCCAGGCGTGAACCTCGACCAGTTTATGACCAGAGGCTAAAATGATGGCGCGAGCGGTTCGATGCCTGAAGGGGGCGCTTTTGAACTTGGGCCGTAAAAATACTGTCGGCCCTCCTAGCTCGTAGATTCTAGCTCCTAACTCCTAACTCCTAGCCTCACCTCGTCCAGCGTCCCCCGACTGAGCTCAAAACCGGCACAATCCCGTTCAACACATCCTCTCGATTGGAATAGTCGACCTTTCCTACCGCTCCGATCATCGAGACACCGGTCGCGGCCCGGAATCTTTGGCTCATACCTTCGCCGGTATAACACCCCCAACTCTTTACGTAGGCGCCGGGTGCAAATATCCCTCGATGCACCTCCACCAGCTGGTTCTCATGGAGCCATGATTTGGAGCTGTTCCCTACCTGGTTCGAATAGTCCAACATGAACGCATCTTGATTCGAATGACCAAAATACTCGAAGTCGGCAATCTTTATCTGCTGTCTAGGTTTTCCGTTGTTCAGATATCGAATCACGTCCTCGCCGTTTTCGATTGGGACCAAATTCAGCTGATAAGCATCTCGAACAGAATAGATCAGCGGGATGAGGTCGCGTTTCTCTTGGGCAGAACGGGAGCGATAGCCATCCAGATAGATCAACATGGTAACAGTCGCCGCCGGATTATCTTTTATGACCGGCTTCAATTCCTGAATCCGGGTTCTTGCAGCGCGCACGAAACATCCCCAGTAATTATCATGGGGCTGGTCGCGATACTGTTCCCAGAGATGCAATGACGGGCCGCCGCAAAGCAGGATATATTCGTAGGGATGCCTGGCGTCAGCAACCGGGACAGACGGCTGAGGTGATCCAGCCTGGCCGCGCGCTATCCCGGCCGTCACAATTAGAAGCAGAAGGTGAAAAGTGAGACGTGAGAGGTGATTGGTGATTGGTGATTGGCGGAGCCAGCGAACACGAGCAAGTTTCATCCCGAGAACTGAATTGAATCACGAATGGATCCGACTTCGCAACTCAGAACCAACTAGTCGTCATAGCCCATGCTTCGTCGGACGGGCTGCGAATTGACACGAAGAATCGACCGCGGATGTACGCAGATTTTTTTTGAACCCAACCGATTTCTTTCATGGGTTATCCGCGTATATCTGCGTCAATCCGCGGTTGTCTTCACTTTTATTTGCGTCAATTCGTGTGCATCCGCGGTTAAACCTGGGACTCATGGGTGCATCGGTTGCGAACCACCTCTGGCCCATCCTTGGAACATTTGGCGGTCGCGAATGAAATAGGCGGACCAAATCGGATCCGGATTCGCAGTGACCAATTCAGCGCGCTTGAGTACAAATTCAGTGCAGAAACGGCCGGCTGAGGCGTCGTAAATTTGGTCCCCGGAAAAGTAGCCGTAAAGGCGGTATTCACTTCCGTTGTCGGAGCCGAGCTGGTTGCGGGCGCGATCGGGCGCAAATTGAAATTTTTCATTTAGAATTACGAGCTTGGCGGTCAACCAGCTTTGCCGAGGGCTGCGCACATATCCCCAGATCGCGAAGGGCGGAGCAAAAACTCTACGGCCGATATAAAAATCCCCAACTGGTTCAGCGGCAATCTGTTGGGCAATGGCGGGAGACTCCATCAGGGGTGCGACTTGTGAAGAATTTGTCGCGCACCCGGCAACCAGGAGCAAGAGCGCTAGGAGCAAAACGGCGAATGGGCGAAACGGCGAAACGGCGTCCGGGTGTACCGGTCCGGCGGCTGCCAGAGCGATAGGGCGTTGGGGCTTATGCGCTAATCGGGCGCTCTGGCCAAAAAAGCTCACCCGGCGAGGAGTCACGAAACGACGGCGAAACATGGACTAAAACGGAAGAGATAGCCCGCCCCGGCTAAAAAAGCGCGTCCATTTTTGCTTGATGCAGGCTTTTAAGTTGCAAACCCCCGAGGGGCAGCTATCTATTCGGTCCACCAAACCGGGAGTGTCCGCGCTATGAACATTATTCAGAAGATTGAGAAAGAGCAGTTTAAGCCTGAAATCGCCCCTTTCCGGGTGGGCGACACCGTTAAAGTCCATACGAGGGTGGTTGAAGGAGATAAAGAAAGAATTCAGCTTTTCAGCGGAATTGTTATCGGCAGGCGCGGAGCCGGTTTGAATGCGTTTTTCACCGTCCGCCGCATTTCATATGGCGAAGGGGTTGAACGCATGTTCCCGCTGCATTCGCCGCGAATCGCCAAAATCGAAGTTGAGCGCCAAGGCAATGTCCGGCGCGCAAAACTCAACTATCTCCGGACCCGGAAAGGCAAACAAGCCGTCACGGTAAAAGAGAAGGTGCAGTCGTAGC